>JAJRPT010000156.1 GCA_024280675.1 Bacteroidota bacterium | reverse complement strand
GCTCTGGAAATTAATCAGGCTGACTTTTTTTATTTATTAAAAAATCTCCAATCGTGCCAGCACGAAGGGAGATGAAAAGACAACGCATTTTGCATTAAAATATAAATTATTTATTTGAAGGAGTTTCACCAGTCAGAGAACTTAAAAAAGTTACAATCAAACTAATTTCTTCTTCTTTCAACTGACGACCCAACTGAAGTTTTGCCATAATATCCACTGCCACGGACAAATCATTTACGCTTCCGTCATGGAAATAAGGAGCAGTTTTCTCAATGTTTCTTAATCCAGGAACTTTGAAAACATATTTATCGGCTTCATTGCCAGTGACAACAAACCGTCCCTCATCAACTTCTTTTGAACCCGTATGCTCCCAATAATTTCCAGCAACCAAACCAAATTTCTGGAACATTTTTCCACCAAGATTTGGCCCACTGTGACAGGCAACGCATCCTGAATCGATGAAGAGCTTTAGACCATTTTTTTCATCATCGCTCATGGCGTTCTTGTCTCCTCGAAGATACTCATCAAAGCGAGATGGAGTTATTAGAGTTCGCTCAAATACGCCGATGGCTCTTTGGAGATTGTCATAACTCACAGACTCTTTTCCGAATGCCAACTCAAATAGTGCTGGATATTCGTGGTGAGCAGAAAGTCGCTCAATAACCGCTTCTTTACTAGGCATTGCCATTTCTATTGGATTGAGAATTGGACCCCCAGCCTGTGCTTCAACATCTGGCTCACGTCCATCCCAGAACTGAGTAAAATCAAGAGCAGCATTGAGAACAGTTGGCGAATTCCTGCCACCTCTTTGGCCACCATCACCCAAAGACGTGGGTTCATTGTCTACACCCCAAGTATCTAAATTATGGCAAGAGTTACAGGAAATATTGCCATCTTTGCTCAAAATTGTATCAAAGAATAATTTCTTGCCCAGCGATACCTTCGCCTCTGTTATTGGGTTTTCTGGATTGTCTGCTTGTTTTGGAAGAGTTCCAAATATTGCATTGGCTTTGCTTTGCAACTCATCCAAAGTATTTACTACTTCTTTTGTTACAGGTTTTTTTTCTGTTTTCCCACAAGAGAAAAGAGCAAATACTAGGACTAGCATAAAAATATATTTCATAAGAAACCTATTGTATAATTGGAAATATTACATTAAAGAAAAAATCTCCAAGTCAAGAAATGACCAGAGATTTATATTTATTTCACCAGATAAACTAGCCATTGCCACACTTTCAATTAGTTAAGTTACTAAAATGATATTGGTGTGCAATAATATTAATTTTGCGAAAGTGGTGCGACCGAAACTACGGTGCGGTTTTTATTGTTCTTAGAAAACTCTACCACTCCATCAACAGTTGCAAATATTGTGAAATCATTTCCTAGCCCTACATTATTGCCAGGGTAGTATTTGGTTCCAAGTTGGCGAACTAAGATGTTGCCAGCTTTGACAAGCTGTCCACCGAATTTTTTTACTCCACGGCGTTGTGCGTTTGAATCACGTCCGTTCTTTATCGAGCCTTGACCTTTTTTGTGAGCCATTTTTTCCTCTTAGTTTTCTATTGAAGTTATTTTGATTTTTGTGAAATGATCTCTGTGGCCATTCATTTTCTGGTATCCTTTACGACGTTTCTTATGAAAGACAAGGATTTTCTTGTCTCTACCGTGTTCAAGGACTTCTGCTCTTACTTTTATATCAAGGGTAGGCAGGCCAATCTCGACATTGCCATCTTCTTGGCTGAGAAATACAGAACCTAGTTCGATATTTTCGCCCACTTCGGCATTAATTTTAGGAGTTTTTACAATGTCACCATTTTGGACTGAATATTGCTTACCTGATATTTCAACTACTGTAGTCATGTTTTCTTTTAAGTTATTTTATTACAAGAAGCAAATTTATGGTTAAAAGTTATTTTATCCAAATATTTTTTACTAACTATGCTAATTAATGCAAATAGATATGTCAAAGAACAAAGATAGTGAGTTATTGTTTAAGAGCTCAATGCTTTTGGATTTGCTGATTAGGGACGCCGAACATCTTCTGGCTGCTGGGATTGAAATTCATATTGTTGATGATTTCGCTTCTAAAATCAGTGAATTCAGACAATTACCAAGCGAGGTTGATCTAATCAATATACAGAAGACAGTCAAGCGGTCGCTGGCAGCATCAAGAATAGATCTGAGTGTAGTTCTGAGGCAATTCGAGTCGAGTGCTCGTTATGCTTGGGGTGGTGTGGGGAGGACTTATTCTATTTTTAACAATCCGAAGATGAACATGATGACTTCGGTGGAGCTGATGCACTTTGCTCGCCGGGTACGGGTGGCGGCCGGCAATAATATTTATGAGCTAATAAGTTTTGGCATGACAAAAGCTAAGGTGTCTCTTCTGCAAAACTTAATTGACGATTACTTTGTTGCCATAAAAAATATGGCGAGGGTAATAAAGTATTGCAATTCTATTCGGAAAGCTTCGGAAATAAAAATGAAAGAGATTAAGTTTTTGATAAAAATATTAGCAGGGGGTAGCTATGATATGTGGATAGATTCCAATGATTTAAAGGCCCAGGATTATGAAATATTTATTGATAAAAAAATCAGTCTCACTCCTCCAAAAATAGATAGGAATTAATCAAAGAAGTTTTTATATTTGACATGCAGGTTTATTAATAAATGGGAAAAAGGTATGAAGAATTTACTATTACTTGTGATTTTACTTTCATTTACTTTGTCACTGAAAGCTGGTGAGGGCAATCACCATGTTGCGGTTTTTGGTGGTGTGACCATGATAAATGTCGAAGAAATTGAGGCAACCACACTAAAAACAAAAGATGTGACCAAAAGCTACCCAACCGTTGGAATAGATTATATTTACAACACTGGGATGTTTAGCAATAAACTGGGCATTGGTTTGCTTGCCGAAGCTATTTTAAAAGATAAGTTTAATGCCTATATCTTAGGCATTCCCTTTTCTTACAAGTCTATGAAAAGCTTTAAAATATTTGTTGTACCCTCGCTTGAGTTTTTAGAAGAAACAGTCGAGCTGACGGCTCAAGACACGCTAGACGGGAAAGAAGCTGGAGAAACTGAAATGAAGTCTAAGTTTTTATTTCGCATAGGTTTAGCATACGATTTTCATATTGGTGAAATGTCGGTGAGTCCAACTGTTGCAACTGATTTTGTGGATGGACATCAGACTTATCTCTTGGGAATTGCTCTTGGGTATAGCTTCTGAGAATTAATTTTGTAGGCTAATGGTAAAACTAGACTAATGTAAAATAGTCTCGGGTAGCGTCATTATGTATTTGAATCGTGCCAACCCGGACTAGGGCAATAAGAGACCTCTCTGCACCTCGTTTTGAGATGTTCACTAGCTTACTGTATTCTTTTACTGTAATTTGCTCATGCTTCTCCAAATAAACAAATAGTCTTTTTTCCTTTTCACCAACATTTAATTTAAGCTCTTTGCCCAATTCTTCATTTTGATAAGTCATCAGTCGTGCCATCTCACTCGATGCTTCTATTGATTTTTCGCCTATGCGTATATAAGCTCTTTTTATTATTTTGTTGCTCTTAGAATCAGTTATAAGTACTCTGTGGGGTTTGTTATCACTTTGCGGGATGTGTGCCACGACTATGTATTTTCTGCGGCGGTTTATCACCCCCATCTCATAGCTTGGCTCAGGGTCAATAAAGAATGAACAAGCTGTCTCGACCTCTTCCATACTTGTCTTTTCTGAATGAATTCCGCAAACACTCCCATCGTCATCGACTCCAAGAAATAAATATCCACCCTTTGTATTGGCAAGTGCAGAGATTTCTTTTGCAAGTTTTTCTGGGCTTGGAGATTTTCGTTTGAACTCAACAGAAGAGTTTTCACCTCCAGCAATTAATTCAAAAAGTGATTCTTTGTCTAGCATTTTTTATTAAAATTAATTTGATGTAACTTGCAAATGGCTTAGTAATTCGGTGAAATCATTGTCGCTCAAATAATACTTTTCATTACAATAGCGGCAGACCAGTTCGTTTTGTTTTTTGTCTTTCATGTCTTGAATTTCTTGGGCTCCCAGTGCAATTAACTTTGATTTGAAATTCTCCAATGAGCAGCGACAGAAGAAATCGGTCTGAATATTTCTTGTGACCGAAAAATCAAATGGAAGTACAATGTTGAGTACATCTTCGGCAGAATAATCTTTTGCAAACAGTGAGCAAAGTGAGAATCCTTCAGCACCGATGCCACTTGCTATTTCTTTGAGCAAATCAATATCGGCACCCGGCATTGCTTGAATCAATATGCCAGCCGATTGAGTAATATCACCTTCATCGCTCAGCTTAACATCCAGCGAAACAGCACTGGGAATTTGCTCTGATTGATTAAAATAATGTGCTAAATCCGAAGCAATATCTCCTTTTTGAATGGGGATGATTCCTTCGACTGGGATGTTCTTATTGTAGACGATTCGGCAGAGTTTGAAGAGTCCAATTCCCACCGCATCTCTGAATGAGTTTATATTTTCGGTGTCGAGCTTTTTTCTTAGTTCTACAAAACCACGCACCTCGCCAATGGAAAGTGCTTCGGAGTAAATATATTTTATGGGTCCTGAGCCTTGGATTTCGATAATTATTCTTTCTTCGCCCTTTAGAAAAGATGCACAAAGAGATGCGGCCGAGATTTGCCTGGCAAGAAGAGATGCGGAGATGTAATCAAGGGCATGTCTTTTTTGTGCTTGGGATACCGAGTCGGTATTTTTTGTGATTGAGGCACGGATTAGTCCATCACTTGACAGAATCGAAATTGTCCTATCCCTTGTTAATAATTTTTTCTTGATATTTTGTTTTTTTTGAGGCATTTTATTTATTTTCGGAAATTTAGTAACATTTATATTTATTTTAGCGTCTTAGCATTAAGTATATTTATTTTGATTAATTTTTTATTGTCAGACGTTCGACTTTCAAATTTATCATATTTGAGCTTAATATTTTTATTAGACAAAGGCAAAAACATGAAACTTTTATTTTTATTACTCTTGACAATAAATTTAAGTGCTCAGTTCCCATTCAATCTTGATCCATCACTGAGGCATGCCAGCTCTCCATATTTTCTTATTTTAAATGACAGTAGCAAAAGCGATACTGAACAACTACCACTCAAATCCACAAGTGCCGGTGTTAGAATCATTGGCTCGATTGCCAATGTAACTTTGACCCAAGTGTTTCAGAACCGGGGCAAGGTAACGATTGAAGCGGTTTATGTTTTCCCATCTTCACTCACTGCTGCGGTTTATGCAATGGAGATGAAAATTGGTGAGAGGGTAATAAAGGCAGAGATTGATACAAAAGACCACGCAAGGAAAATTTACGAAAAAGCAAAGGGCGAGGGGAAGAGTGCTTCACTCCTTGAGCAAAGTCGCCCCAATGTCTTTACTATGAATGTTGCCAATGTACTGCCGGGTGATATTATTGAAGTGAGTTTATCTTACACCGAGCTTTTAATTCCCACTGACAAGGTCTATGAATTTGTTTTGCCAACAGTTGTTGGTCCTCGTTTTGTCAGCCCAAACCAAGACAAGAGCGGTGAGGGTTTTACAGAAACTCCATATCTCAAAGAAGGCGTTGAATCGTCCTATGATTTTGATGTGAAGCTGAGTATTTCCTCTGGTATTGAAGTGTCTGAGGCTGATTGCAAAAGCCATGATATGGATATTTTATTGGATGATGACCACATTATTGAAGCCAAGCTAAAAGATGGTCAGGAAAAAAGTGGCAACAAAGATTTCATTTTCACATACAAACTTGTAGGCGATAATATTCAGACTGGCTTGATGATGCAGGAGGGCGAGCATGAGAATCATTTCCTGCTTATGATTCAACCACCAAAAAGAGTGGAGAAAGAAGAACTGCCACCACGTGAATATGTTTTTATTCTTGACGTATCGGGTTCGATGCGTGGATTTCCGCTGACTGTTGCAAAACGAACGCTTGTGAAATTAACTAAAGAACTCAAGCCCACAGACAAGTTCAATGTGATGCTCTTTTCTGGTGGATCTGAACTATTTGAAGAGAACTCAGTTTATGCAAATTATGCAAATTTATCCCGTGCGATTAAGTTCATTGATGATTTTGAATCGGGCGGAGGTACCGAATTACTGCCGGCTCTTCGCAAAGCATTGGAAATGAAGGCTAGCTCAGAGTTGAGCCGTTCATTTTTGATATTGACCGATGGTTATGTTTCGGTCGAAGACGAAGCAATCGATCTCATAAAGGAAAATATAGGCAAGGCAAATATTTTTGCATTCGGCATTGGGTCTTCAATCAATCGCCATCTGATCGAAGCGATGGCAAGGGCTGGACAAGGCATGGCTTTTTATGTAACAAAATTAAATCAAGCCGCCGAAGTTACCGGCAAGTTTGTGAACTATGTGAAATCTCCTGTGATGACTAATATTTCATATAAGTTTGACGGATTCTCAGCCTATGACGTTTACCCTAAGCATTTGCCAGACCTTCTTTCCGATCGTCCTTTAATAATTTACGGGAAATATCGCAGGGGCAAAAAAGGTGATATTATTGTCACGGGTCTTGCTGAGAAAAAATACACGGCAAGGCTTCCAGTAAAAGTATTTGGGCGAAAGTCTAGCGGGAAAACTTTGGGATTACTTTGGGCTAGGAAGCAGTTGGAAGATTTGAGCGATTATGCTGGAAGCAAGAAAATAGAAAACAAAAGCAAAATCGAAGAAATTGGATTGAAATATAACCTTCTAACCGAATACACATCATTTCTAGCCGTTGATTATAAAAAAAGATCGGACGGAAAATACGAAAAAGTGAAACAACCTTTGCCACTCCCAGATGGAGTTTCGGATGATGCGGTCGGGCTTGGTGGAATGATGTCTAGAGGGATGAAAAATATGGGGTCTGCACTTCAGACCTTGTCTGGTGGTGGCTTTTCAAATTACAGTGGTGGCATATCCTATGAGTTGAATGAGAAAAAGGATGCGGGTCTGGACAAATACAGAGAAAAACAAAGAAAAAAAGATGCAATTTATTTAAGCGATTATGATACTCCGCCTACCTGGTACGCACGTGAACTGACTAGCAAAGTGATTTATCCAATCAAAATGAAGAAAATTGAAAGAGAAGATACTATTAGGATTAATGTATTTTTTGATGAGAAAGGAAATCCCATCAGATATTCTAATTATGATGGCTATCCTTATGAATTTATTCGCTCGGCTTGGAAGGCAATTAAGGGAACTAAGTTTACTCCTGCTCAAAAAAATGGGAAAGCGGTCAAATCACAACTTGAAATAGAAGTTGAGTTTAAATTGAAAGAGGGCTTTTCGTCGATTGGACCATTGAGCAGAAGTGTACGACTGCGTGAGAGGAAGAATGGTCTGAAAGTAAATATTGATGGAGCGATATTTAAAGATACATTGAGGATTGGTGACGAGGTTGAGTTAGAAATCGTTCTTTTTAATCAGGCTTTGTTTCGTCTCAATTACAAAAAAATTAATATAATTGTGGGGATTGGTGAAATTGACTCCTACATAGATGATATGCTTTTGGAATCTGGGAAATTTGGTAGGCGACATTTTATGATTCCAAGGTATTTGCTAGAGTTCAAGGCTTATGATGCTGAGTTTATTAAGAAAAGCCAAGGTGATGTGATATTTAAAATTACTTGGAAGAAATTAGAATGAGCTTTGCAAAGTTTTAATATTTTTTAAAGTGTTAAAAGCTTACTGATTTTATTGTATTTGTACACTCGTTTTAAGAAATCTTTGATGTGGGGAATAATTAATGTGTTAGGTTTGAGAAGAAAATATTATATTGTGATATTCAGTTTTTTTAAAGGGAATAAAATGAATCACATTTCAGCATTTATAAAATTATTGATTCTTGTAACGACTGTAATTGTTTTGTCTACCACAAGTTCTAAGTCAGAAAATTGGGAAAAAGTTAGTGGGGTCTATCCAAACGTCCATCAGCTTTTCTTTCCTTCAAGCGATTCTAAAATGGTAGTCGCCGCCTCTGATAGTGGTATTGCTGACGCAAAACTAAAAGATCCATACGAGTTTGTTAAATTCTTCTCTGGGAATGGTATCGTTATCAGTGACGATAAGGGTTTGAACTTCTCACCTGAAAACACTCTCGATTCTTTGTTTGTGACTGCAATTTCGGAAATGCCGGGTGATCCTAATACATGGCTTATGGCATACTCTAAACAAGGGATGAGAGACATTGCATACTCCTCAGATAAGGGCGTAACTTGGGATTTCAACAACTCTAGCTGTAATGGAGTTGATGAGTTTACTGGGTTTGTTATTTCTGGAGGAAATCTATTTGCCGGATCGGAAGGGAATAGCTCTGGCTTGTATTTCTCAGATGATGGATTTGAGACATGTAGCAATGAAAACAGCCCGAAAATTTCCATAAGAGATTTAAAATCGGCAGGTGATATTATCGTTGGTGCTGGAGTTCAAGGGATTGTCTTGTCTACAAATGCTGGGCTGGACTGGAGCTACGATAATGCTGGCTTAGATGATTTAAGAATACAATGCGTTGATTATTCCGAAGAAGGAGATGGGGTGCTTCTTTGCGGTGCAGATTATTTTAATGTTTCACTTGAGATTCCCGAATATGAGGGGAAGGGGATTTATCTGAGCATCGATTACGGGCAATCTTGGTCGCAGCGTGGACTAAGTGGGGAATTCGTCTACGATATTAAGCACCACCCTAGCTATCCTCTATTCATGGCGGCTGCTTGCGGTTATGCTGGAGTTTGGATTAGTGCCGATGGCGGACTTTCTTGGAATGCTTACAATGATGGTTTGAGTGATATAATTGTTCCAAATGGGAATGTTCCAGATACAATACCAGATGTTCGGCTGATTGAAATTCCGGATTGGGAAAAAGAAACGGGGGGCAATGCTGGATTTACTGTTTTTGCTGGAGTTTATAATTATGGACTTTTTAAATCAAAGGGAATCAATCCAACATTAGTAGGTATTGAAGGTTCCAATGAATCCACATTTAATATTTATCCAAACCCTGCAAAAGAGTTCATCGGAATATCATCTTACTTTGGAGTAAATTCTAAGATTAAAATACTAAACGCTCAAGCTCAAATAGTTTTAAGCCAAGAAGTCAGTGGAGCTAATAAAATTGATTATAAGAAAATTAATTTGCCTGACAATCTGGGGCCTGGAGTTTATTTTATTGAAATAGATTCAGGCAATGGAAAAGTTTATAATAAATTTATTATTGGTCAGTAACTATATTATCAGTTCCATCTGGATTAATCATGTTGTAATGAGCATCAGTTTCCCCGGCTTCGATTCTTCTGAGCTTACTTTTGGAGAGTACACGTTTTAGTGATGTCAGATGATCGAAAAATAATATTCCACTAAGATGATCCACCTCGTGTTGAATGATGCGGGCAAGTAGATTACCCGCAGAAATTTTATGCAAGTTCCCATCTAAATCTTGATATTCTAAATCAATATCTGAGGGGCGGTTAATATATTGGTAGAACTTTGGAACCGAAAGACACCCCTCTTGATACTCTTGTTTAGTTTCTGAGAAGGCTGTAATTTTTGGATTAATTAAAAAGATTGGACTAGATTTAGAGGAATTACCACCCGCAAATTCGTCTACTATAACGAGCGAACGTCTGTCTCCAACTTGGTTTGCGGCTAAGCCCAGGCCATCTGCACTTCTCATTGTCTCCAACATCTCAGAGGCAAAGGTGGAGAGTGCACCACCGAAAGAATCTATCTCAATTGCTTTTTTTCTTAGAATAGGATGGAAACAGTTGTAAATCGGATAGCTCATAAATGAAGAATAGTTAATAAACTAATTGTGGAAAAAATAATTACGAATTTACAATAATTTATCCAATAAGAGATAAGTCGTGAGAATCCACGTCATAAATCATAGCCCTTACATCAACTTCTGGATACATTGATTGCAGGTAATCTCTGTTATCTGTTAAATTCTTGTTTAAATCTTGGAACATCGAAGGCAGGATTTTATCATTGAAATACTCGTTTATATCCCCCGAATCTTTATCTTGGAGATCTGTGCTGTGATAACCTTCTGAAAAACTTGCTCTGGTTTGAGGCTCGTTTGACATAGCACATTTTGTATGCCCGATAAGTGCCACCGATTTAATTCCGCTCGAGATAACGAATGCAATGTTTGACTCAACTATTCTAGGGTCGGCACCTGCTGTTCTGACTATGAATGCAAATTTCTTGGGGACTTGTAAATCAATCCTATAATCGATGCAAGTGATGACCAGAAGCTCTGGTGAGTCGTAGGATTGAGGCGGAATAGACTTGTTGTGATGCTCTAAGAGCTTTTGGTTTGGTGTTGGCATGAGTTGTGAATGTATTTTTATTATTGTTGTAGAAAAAGTGATTAAATATTTTTTGCAAGTGCAAATATAAAAAACCTCGCTCAAATAGCTGGGCTAAATTATATTGAATAGATAAAAAAGAAAAAAATTATTTCAATTCTGGAAGATCATTCTGGGTCCATGGAGCATCTGCTTTTTCAAGACCTGCTCTGATTATTTTCAGCTTTGCATCAACTTGAGATAATTTCCCATGAAGAACTTTATATTTCTTCTCAATCAACTTTATTCCTTCTAAACTTGCCTTTGTTGGTTCCGAAGATGACCAGAGAAAAGTTCGGAATACTGGCCAAAGTCGCCCGTAAATTGAGGGAGTTTGGTTGGCATTACGCTTAGAAATTGCTGGGTTGCCATTGAGCAAAACGTTTGATTGAGATAGTAAATCTGAGGCTTCAATTATTGTTTTGTAGAGTTTGGTACTAGCTTTTGAATTAATTAATGTACCTTTAAGAAGTTTAAGAGATGATGTAGCAGATTTAATATAAGCATTTGCTCCTTCGACATTTCTGAGCAACTCGTAAGCCTTGGCCCGGAAGTCATGAACGGCTGCCATATCACTTGCCGGCAGTGTGACATTATCCAATGCCTTGGTCTTGAAAGTCTGAGGCTTTGACAGTGTGCTAATCTCACCATTATGCTCTTTTAACATAGTGACAGTGTATTTACCAGGGATT
>JAJRPT010000155.1 GCA_024280675.1 Bacteroidota bacterium | reverse complement strand
AATAGTTGAAAATCCTCCCGTCATAAATTCATGGTTTGGATATGAACATGAGTTTCCATTTGTTTTATTTTTATCTCTTGCGGGAAGTTCTTCGCCCTGTAAATCTGAAATTATATTTGCAAGTGAATTTTTATTCTTTGGACTTGTTTTCTCTGGAAATTGAAATTCTAAATTTAAATCATTTCTAATCCCGATGAAGAAAACTCTTTTTCTGTCTTGGGCAATCCCGTAATCATTTGCATTGAGCATCTTAAAACTTAGCCTATAACCAGCATCAATAAAGTATTGTTTGATACTATTTAATGCTTTATGATTTCTTGGCAACAGCATCCCAGACACATTTTCGGCAAGAAAGAATTTTGGTTGTTTTTCTGTTATTATTCTAATAAAATCAAAAAATAATTGACCTCGTTTGTCTTTTATTCCTCTTAAAGCACCTGCTTCGCTCCAACTTTGACATGGTGGTCCGCCGATTATTCCATCGGCATCAGGAATTTCATTTGCTTCAATTTGTGAAATACTTCTTCTGTCTAAAATAGTTTTTGTGTGATTTTTCTCAAATGTTTCCCAGATTGATTTATCAAATTCATTTGCCCAAATAATGTCAAATCCCATATTATGAAATCCGAGATCTAATCCACCAGCACCTGAGAATAATGATGCTATTTTCATTAAAAAATATTCCTGATTAAAATACAATCAATAAGTTTTGATGGATTATTCGGATTCTTTACTTTAACATTCAAAATACTACAATTTGAAGACTCTTTGAGTCTTTGTTTAGAACTTTCTGGGAATGAATTAAATTTTGATTCAGAAATTAAAGCAAAGAGTTGAAATTCTTTTTCTTTATCATAAGAATCTATATATTCAAAAACTTTGTTTGGGTTTTCAATTCCCCACATTCCTCTAATTCTGAGATAAGTTATCCCAAGAGGATCAACTCTATTTACTCTGCCCAGTTCTTTGGTCTCAGAAAATTCAATGTCTGGAATTTCATTAATTCCATTTGATATAGAATCTTTTATTCTTGTGTAAGTATTTTCACCTGCGGCATAAAGATCGCCAGACACAAACCAAATATATTTCAAATTATTGTTTTTTACGTGACCAATAATGTAAATCAAATCTTTCTCTTCCCAGCCTTCACATTTTCTACATTCTTCAGTTATCATTGGTGAGTTAGACCGCAATTTATCTTTTGGGAAAGAGCTATTCAATGCAATTGAGCTGACTGGACTTTCTAGCTTTTTAATTTCAAAAGCATCACCCTTTCTAAGCATTATATCTGGCGGATTGTTTTGATTGCCTAAATATGAAAATATCTTTTCATATTCAGCTATTGCATCTTTTTCAGACAAATTAAAATCACCAATAAAAGCATCTTTAATATATTTTTCAAAGGATTCACCCATATTATTTGCCCGATTCTTACTTTGGTAAAAATCAAGAAGTTCTCTTGTTGAACTCTCACTAATATTAATTATTGATTCAAGTAAATTACTCATATTTAGTTATTTAAATTAATCTAATTTAAGTGTTTTAATAAATACAGCTCCAGCATATTCACCATCTAATTCCAACATCTCTTCGATGCGTAATAATTGATTGTACTTCGCAACTCGGTCTGAGCGAGATGGAGCACCAGTCTTTATCTGACCACAGTTTAGTGCAACTGCCAAATCTGCAATGAATGCGTCTTCGGTTTCGCCCGAACGGTGAGAAATTACAGCTGTGTAACCACTCTGGTGGGCAAGTGCAATTGCACGAAGGGTCTCGGTCAGTGTCCCAATCTGGTTTACTTTAATCAGTATTGAATTTGCGACACCGCTATCGACACCTTTTTGAAGGATTTTGGTATTTGTTACAAATAAATCATCTCCAACTATTTGGACTTTAGAGCCAAGTGCGTCTGTTAATTTCTTCCAGCCATTCCAATCGCCCTCATCCAAACCATCCTCGATTGATTTGATAGGGTATTTGTTGCACAAATCGGTGTACCATGAAACCATTTCATCGCTCGACAGTGTCTTGCCACTTGATTTGTACATCTTATATTTCCCATTCTCATACATCTCAGTTGCGGCAACATCTATTGCAAGTACAATGTCGCTACCAGCCTTGTACCCAGCCTTGTCGGTAGCTTCTAAGATTAGGTCGAATGCTTCTTCGTTTGAGGAAAGTGATGGGGCAAAGCCTCCTTCGTCTCCAACTGAAGTATTAAGTCCCTTTGATTTGCAAACCGAGCGAAGTGAATGGAATATTTCAGTTCCCATTCTTAGTGCTTCGGAAAATGTATCTGCACCGATGGGCATTATCATAAATTCTTGAATATCTACATTATTGTCTGCATGTTTTCCGCCATTGAGAATATTCAGCATGGGTGTGGGCAGAAGGCAAGAGTTCACTCCGCCAATATAACGGTAAAGAGGCATAAGGTGGAATTCAGCCGATGCGCGAGCACAGGCAAGGGACACCCCCATTATCGCATTGGCACCCAGGCGAGTTTTGTTTTTGGTTCCATCCAAATCTACTAGCATGCGATCGATTTGAGCTTGTTCTGCTGCGTCATAGCCCTCTAGCATTTCAGCAATTTCACCGTTTACAGATTTGATGGCTGACATACAGCCCTTTCCTCCATAACGACTTTCGTCTCCATCCCGAAGTTCATGTGCTTCCCTTGAGCCTGTGGACGCCCCAGATGGCACGGCTGCCCTTCCTTGCGAACCATCCTCTAGTGCAACCTCAACTTCAACAGTTGGATTGCCTCTTGAATCAAGAATTTCCCTTGCGTGAACGTCTACTATTAGCGAACTCATTTTACATCCTTGTTTTTTAGAAAATGTTTATGGAAGTAGATACAAAAATAAAAAACCGATGGTTAATCCTATCGGTTAATATTTATATTATCAATTTTTTTGGCAAGCAAGAAATCTTGGTTTGTGAGACCGCCCCTGTCGTTTGTGGTGAGGCTCACCCTGAGTCTGTTCCAGCCGTAAATTAGCATGTCGGGATGATGGTCTTGTGATTGGGCGAAAATGGCAATAGCATTGACAAGACCGATGACCGAAGGAAAATCTGTACAGACAAATTCTCGCTCAATGCAAGCACCGTCCAATCTCCACAATGGCAGAAACTCCATTGCGATTTCAATGTCTGGGGATGAGAGTAATTCTCTTTTTGACACCTTAATCCAAAATAAGTGATGAACAAAATTCTTCAGCTTGCAAAGGCAAGTAGTTTCCTAAGTGAGACTCATCATTGGTGGCAGTTCATACCCACACAATGCGACTCAAATGTGACTATCTAGTTTATTTACTATTTGCTCTTTTGGAACTGCTCCAACGATTGTGTCTACTACTTCTCCGCCTTTGAAGATGAGAATAGTTGGAATGGAGCGAATGCCAAATGTCATTGCAGTTTGTTGATTATTGTCCACGTCGAGTTTGCATATTTTTGCTTTGCCGTCGTACTCTTGGGCTAACTCTTCGATTATTGGAGCTATCATTCGGCAAGGTCCACACCATGCCGCCCAAAAATCTATCAGTACTGGTTTGTCCGATTTTGTTACTTCTGCATCGAAGATAGAATCTGTTAAATGTAGTGGTTTTGACATTGTTTTGTTATACCTTAATTGATTGTTTTGTTAATTATTAGCTTCCGGTCTCACCCAAGGCAAATCTAAGCATCTTTTATTTAAAAGCAATAACTACGACGATTAGATTATTAATTTATTTTTTTTGAGGTCAGTAGCTACCCACATACAATTTCAATTTGATACACCTTGTCAGATTTGACCACCCTTTTAATCAAATTATTGAAGATGTCAGACTTGCTCTGTGAGCGATTTATTCGATAGCAAAACTCATTCAAATATTACTCTTGATTTGATTTATCTCGTAATTCTTTTTGGATAATGGACGGTAACCTCGCCATAAATCTGTTGTTATTTTTGCTTTTTT
>JAJRPT010000154.1 GCA_024280675.1 Bacteroidota bacterium | reverse complement strand
AGACAGTCGAGACACAGAAATTGCAAAATGAGATGCAGATAGCAAGAAACATGCAAGAGTCCTTATTGCCAAAGAATCTACCTCAAATCGAAAATTATACTATCGCTGCATTTTCTGAGCCAGCCGAAGTAGTTGGCGGTGATTTCTACGATATTGCCCACCTTAGCGATGGATCTACTTGTTTGCTAATTGGCGATGTTTCAGGAAAAGGAATTGCCTCTGCCTTTTTTATGGCACAAGTAAAAGGCGTTGTCATGTCTTTGGCTCCAAGGTGCACATCAGGTATAGATCTTCTAAAAAACATAAACAAAACTCTTCACAAAAAAGCAGATAAGAAAATATTCATTAGTCTTGCTTGCCTAAGATTGGACAACATTAATAATAAAATTACGTATACAAGAGCAGGACATATGCCACTCATAGTTAAATCAAGTGCCAAAGGAGTAAGAATCCTCCAGCCGCACGGCATGGCAATAGGAATTGCTAGTCCAGAGGTTTTTGATAAAAACATAGAGACCGAAGAGATTGATTTTAATTCTGGCGATGTTTGTTTTATGTATACCGACGGCATTAATGAGCTAAGAAATACAAATGGTATGGAATTTGGTAGTGAGCAATTAAAATTCTTCTTTGAAAAATATTCCTATGACAGTGCCGAACAATACAGCTCTGGGCTTTACCACCTACTCTTAGATTATAGCAAAAGCACTAAACAATACGACGATATGACGGCTCTTACTATTAAAGGCAACTAACAAATTAACAAAAGCAACAGTATGGAAAATAACAAATTAATTAGCAACATATACTCAGGTGGAGATTTGACCATAATAGCCATTGGCGGATACTTGGACGCTCACACAGCTACTTCTTTGGAGCAATTTATTGGTACAGAAATAGGCAAAGGCAACTATAAATTCATCATTGACTTTGCTGAACTAGAGTATATTTCCAGTGCTGGTTTGGGAGTATTCATGTCCCATATTGAAGAGGTAAGGGAAAACGGAGGTGATATTAAAATGTGTAATATGCAAAAGAAGGTCTATTCGGTTTTTGATCTTCTTGGCTTTCATGTACTCTATGACATCTGCAAAGAGATGAGCGAAGCCAAAGAAAAGTTTAGCAACTAATATTTTTCACTATTTAAAGAAATGGCCTATTAGCAAAATTTTATGACTAAATTATTTGGAAATAATGAATTAAAAGCAAAAGGGGATTACTCTGAACTCTCTGAAATTAGGGATTTTATCCGAAGTAGAGCTTTTGCCTCTGGGCTTGATACTGAGAAAATTGACAAAATTATTCTTGCAGTAGACGAAGCCTGCTCAAATCTCATCCATTACAGCATGAAGTTTAATCACAGGGAAAACATCACTATTGAATGTTTTAACAAAAAAGACACTTTCACTGTCATAATAAAAGACAATGGAACTCCATTTGACCCCAATAAAAATCCTAGCCCAGACATGAGCGAGTATTTTAAAAAATGCAAGTCTGGTGGATTAGGCATACATATCATTAAACAGATTGTCGATAAAATCGAATACCTTCCTTCTGATTCCTCCGATCCTTCAAATAAATTATTACTTACAATGTGTTCGAAATAAATATCATTATTTTTCCTTATCTTTGTACAGAGTTATTTTTCAAAAAGTAAGAAAGAATATTCATGCGTATTGCCTTAATGCTATCGTTTATAGTTGCCTCGATTCTTTTTGGGCTCTACAAAGGTGTTTCTGGCAAAAAACCAATGTGGTGGCAATTATTTGCGGTGGTGTGGATAGCCCTTGCGGCAGCTCTTACTATACTTCCTCCTCTTGGTGGATCTTTTGCCACCGCAAGAATGATGTCTGAGTTTTCTGATAAAAGAGAGGTGCCTGTTTCTTTTTGGATAGACAAATCTACTATTTCAAAAAAATCAGAAGGGGTGTGGCTTGCTAGTGCTGGTCAGACCGATCATATTTTCCAAAAGAACTTAGACACCGAAAGAAGATATAAATTGATTTGGGGTGGGGACAAATCACTCCTGGAGAATCTTGCCAGTGGTGAGATAATTGCAAAAATGTATTATGACAGGGAAAATGATAATTATCACATCTTAGAAATTCTCTCAGAGAATCCGCTGGTAGTCTTTCCTTACGTTCCTGCACTCGAGCAGCGTATTAGAAATTTGAATTTCCACGTGCCAATGAGTTGGGTGGCAACTATTGCATTTTTTGTGTCAATGGTTTTCTCAATCAAATATCTAAGAAACAACAGTTATGAAAATGATGTCAAAGCCCGTAGTGCCGCCCTCATTGGTCTAATATTTGCAATTATGGCAACTGTGACTGGTATGGTCTGGGCAAAGTTTGACTGGGGAGCTTTTTGGAATAATGACCCAAGGCAACTGACAATACTTGCCATACTCATCATTTATGCCGCATACCTAGCATTACGCTCTGCCATTGATAACGAAGAAAAAAAAGCAAAGATATCGGCTGTCTACTCAATATTTTCCTTTTCGACTGTTCCATTTTTGGCATTTATCATCCCCAGACAATTTGCCTCTTTGCACCCTGGTGCAAAAGATGACGGGACAAGTGGACCAGTGCTAGACGCTGCCTCTGGGATGTTGGACTCGGCATTGGCTGTGACTTATTATATGTCGCTGGCTGGATTTATTATATTGTTTTTCTGGCTTTTAGGTATTTACTCTCGCTATAAAATAATTGAATATAAAATTACGGAAGAAGAAAATGTATAATTTTTTAACTCTTTATCCTTCTTATGTTGTGCTTGCCATAGTTTTGATAATCTGGGTAGGAATTGCTCTTTTGCTTATTAATGTTGATAGAAAAATAAATAATTTAGAATCTAAAATGGAAGAGAAAGGTAGAGGAAATGAATAGGTATATAATCGGTGGAATAATTATCATTGGCTTTGTTTGGCTTGCGGTTTCTAGTTTTGATGCAAGTAAAATTGAGTATGACGGCTTTTCTGGTGCAAAGCTAAGTGGCCAGACTGTCCAAGTAATTGGCACTTGGATAAAAGACAAGGAGATGAATTACGATTCAAAGAAAAACACATTTACTTTTTGGATGGAAGATGAACAAAAAAATGCTTCGATGGTCATCTACGACGGAGCAAAGCCTAATAATTTTGAGATGGCACAATCTGTTGTGATAAAAGGCAAGTACGAAGGTGAGGATTTTTACGCAAGTGAAATACTAACCAAATGCCCCTCGAAATACGAAGGTACTGCCGATGAACTCAACAGGCAACACCCTGATTATATAAAAATTGATTCATAAACGAAAGATAACTTAATGTTTGGAACTGTTGCTGTTTGGATAACTTTTGCTCTTGCACTGATTTCTTGTGTGTCTTATTTCTTTGCCGAGACGAAAGGGAATACTACACTTAAAATTGGTAGATACTCCTATTATGGAATGACTGTTGGTATGCTTGTCATATCATTGTATTTACTCTCAAATATTCTGGCTCATAATTTTCAACTGACCTATGTTTGGAAATATAGTGGGACTGAATTGCCTGGGCATTTACTCGCTTCCTGTTTTTTCGCTGGGCAAGAAGGGTCTTTTCTACTTTGGGGATTAATGCTAGCACTCATTGGCTACATTCTCATGCCCTATGTCGCACGCAAAGGATACGAGCCTTATGTCATGGGCTTTTATTCACTTATATTAATATTCATATTATTGATTCTCATTGTCAAAAGCCCTTTTGCCTATGTTTGGGAAACTTTTCCTGGTGAGGTAGCCGAGGGCTTCATCCCCCACAAAGGGCGTGGACTCAATCCAATTCTTCAAAATTACTGGATAACAATCCACCCACCTATACTCTTTTTAGGATATTCGGCAATGAGTGTTCCATTTTCTTTTGCCATGGCTGCACTTCTGAAAAAAGATTTTAAAAACTGGATTAACGTCTCTTTGCCATGGACACTGTTTGCCAGCGGAGTGCTTGGTTTTGGAATTATGTTAGGCGGGTACTGGGCTTATGAAACATTGGGCTGGGGTGGATTTTGGGCTTGGGACCCGGTTGAGAATTCTTCGTTAATTCCTTGGTTAATATCTGTTGCCCTCATCCACACAATGATGGTCCAAAACCGAACCGGTGGGCTTGTAAAAACAAATATAATCTTGGCAAGCCTTACTTTCATATTTGTATTGTTTGCAACCTTTCTGACAAGGTCTGGTATTTTGGGCGACAGCTCTGTTCATTCTTTTGCCGACCCTGGAAATCTAGTCTACGGGCTTCTTCTTGCCATGATGGGCTTTTTTCTGGCTTTAACATTTATTCTCTTGCTGATGAGGGTGAAGGATATGCCTAAGAATATTGAAAATCAATCCAGATTCTCTTCTCGTGAGTTTGGGCTAGCCATTGGTGCATTAATCCTATTGCTCATCACATTCATTGTGCTATTTGGGACTTCTTGGCCGCTCATCGAACCACTTTTTGGAGATGGAAGATACTCTATCGATGCCGCTTGGTACAATAAATGGACTATGCCATTTGCTCTTTTAATGCTGTTGGTAAATACAGTTTATATATTTGCAAGATGGAGAAAAACCAGCACAAAAGCATTGCTTAAAAAATTACTACCTTCCTTTATTTCTGGCATTTTCCTTTCTGCTGTATCATTGTTTTTAGGAATTACAAACCCTGCTCACTTGCTTTTAATATTTGCAGTTGTATTTTCCGTTTACTCCAACACAGAATTTATTTCCAGTGCGATACGCAAAAGTTTTGCAAGTACGGGTGCTTTTTTCGCTCATATTGGAATTGCAGTTTTAATTCTTGGTGCGCTCAGCAGTGGTTCTTATGAATCAAACGAAATCATCCGACTAGCAAAAGGAGATACCATTAATGTTTTTGGATACAATATCACACACCTAGGCAAAAAACAAATCGAGCTACATTTCCGGGACAGAGAGAAATTTGCCTTTGACCTTCTAATCGAAAAAGAGGGTAGCAAATCACATATATTCCCAATCATTTACTGGAGTGATTTCAACGACAAAGAGACTCCATTCAAAGAACCAGGAATTGACAGGTATTTACACGAAGATTTATATATTTCCCCATTCGGACTAGAACCCGAATATGAACTAGCTCCTATCGATGTGGGGAAAGAACACTCTGGGCAAATGCCATTTGACTCTTCGTGGAAATTGCAATTACTAAAATTCGACATGGCTGGGCGAAATCACGAAGAGGATACTTTGCTAGAGTTTGCTACTTTTGTTCGTATAAGCAACGATAGCTCAGTTTATGAAGACACTCTGGTGACCCGCTTAGACATAAGCTCAGGCTTAAATTTTACTAAATGGAAAAGAATACGCAATACCAATTATGAAATTGGAATGTTGAAAATAATTCCAAACAAAGAAAGCCTTACTCAATCCCAAGCCAGATATGGGTTCAGAGAAGTTGGCAAAGAAATGCAAAAGCCAAAGGAATATCTGGTGATGGAAGTTGCTCAAAACCATATATTTGGCTAGTGTGGCTGGGGACAATATTAGTCGCATTTGGAACTTTTGTTCCTTTGTTTCGTTCCAAACAAAAGAATATCACCGCATGAGGTATATTTTAACAATACAATATTTGCCCTTCCCTCTCGTCGGGGGAGTGTTCAGGGTTTTTAACTAGAAATAAATTTAATTATATTTAAAGGATTTGACTATTATGAGCAGAAATAAAATACTAATTGGCTCTGCCCTAGCACTTGTTCTAATTTACATAATCTCATTTTCAACCGAAGACTTAACAGCCCAAGGCACAGCAGAGGTTTACATTGTAAAAGAAGTTATGAAATCTAAATCCAAAAAGCCATCAGATTTTACTTGGATTGATGGTGGCAAGGAAATTTCTTTTTCGGAGTACACAAAGGGGAAAACAGTTTTTTTGAATTTCTGGGGAACTTGGTGTCCACCTTGCAGAAAAGAAATCCCTGCTATAATCAAAATTGGGAAGGAGCAAAATCCAAAAGATTTTGTTATAATCGGAATAGCACTTGAGCATTCTTCGGTAAGTGTGGCGGAAAAGAAAGTCAGGAAATATGCCAATTCTAAGGGAATAAATTATATCAACATTATCGACGACAATAAAAAGATTGCCAATGCTTATGGAGGCATTCAAGCAGTTCCATCGACCTTCCTTATTGATAAAAAAGGGAATATTGCTGAGAAGATTATTGGCGGGCGTTCCTACTCTAGCTTTATGAAGTCACTCAAGAAAGTATTGTAATAGCATTGCCAAGTGTGAATAATTTTTAAGATAAGAATCATTTTTTTTAACTGGGAAATGATTCTTTTTTTTATTAACAATCAAAAATAGAGTATAAATAATTTATTTAAGATTAGTAATTTTGTTTAATTTACTTATAACTAAAAAAAAGAAAAAGATAAAACATGCCAATTCGCACAGATGTCAAAAGAATATTAGTTATTGGTTCGGGGCCAATCGTCATAGGTCAAGCAGGAGAATTTGATTACTCAGGCTCACAAGCAATTAAATCACTAAAAGAACTTGGTTTTTACACAGTCGTCGTCAATTCCAACCCAGCGACTGTGATGACAGATCCAGATCTTGCCGATAAAACATACATCGAGCCAATAATCCCATCGATAATCGAGCAAATCATTCAACGTGAAAAAATTGATTCAATACTCCCTACCGTGGGCGGGCAAACGGCTCTCAATGCAACACTTGAGTTGGAAAAAGAAGGTATTCTAGAAAAATATAATATAGAGCTACTTGGTGTCAATACTAACTCGATTAGAGTGGCAGAAAGCCGGAGTCTCTTTAATATCGCCATGTCTGAGATCGGACTTCAAACACCCGAAGGCACAGTCGTCCACAATATGAGGGAGGCGATTGAACTAACAAAGAAATACGATTACCCGCTCATCATTCGCCCCTCTTTTACACTGGGCGGAACAGGTGGTGGAATCGCCTACGATGAAAAAGAATACCGCTCTATTGTCGGTCGAGGGCTGGAACTCTCGCCAACAAGTGAACTGCTTATCGAACAGTCTCTAATTGGATGGAAAGAATACGAGTTCGAGGTGATGTGCGATGTGGCAGCTAATGCAATTATCGTGGCATCTGTTGAGAACTTTGACCCAATGGGTGTTCACACCGGAGACTCAATCACTGTCGCCCCAGCACAAACACTCACCGACAAGGAATACCAAAGGCTAAGGGATTATTCCATTGCCATTATTCGTAAGATTGGAGTTGCAACCGGTGGCTCCAATATTCAATTCGGAGTCAATCCCGAAAATGGTGAGGTAAGAATCATAGAGATGAACCCACGAGTCTCTCGCTCTTCGGCCCTTGTCTCAAAAGCAACTGGCTTTCCGATTGCAAAGATTGCAGCACAACTAGCAGTCGGGCTGACCTTGGACGAAATCACAAATGATATAACAGGCACAACCCCTGCCTCCTTCGAACCCAGCCTTGACTATATTGTAGTGAAAATTCCACGCTGGGATTTTGAGAAATTTGCAGTCGATCCGCACCTGACCACGCAAATGAAATCGGTCGGAGAGGTGATGAGCATTGGCTCTAATTTCCGTGAAGCTTTGCAAAAAGCTCTGCGGTCTCTCGAAATTGGCGTTCATGGTCTTCATTACCATGGACTGGAAAATAAAACAGATGAAGAGATTTGGAAGAAAATCACCATTCCAACGCCAATGCGACCTTTTTATCTCAAAGAAGCATTCCAAAGAGGATACTCAACTGAAGATATTTTCAAGCAATGTGGAATCGACCCGTGGTATCTAAATAATATCAAGCAAATTGTTGAACTTGAATCTGAATTTTCTGCTAAAAGCGTAAACAACTGCTCAGAAGAAGATCTCAGGCGAGCAAAGCTAAGCGGCTTCTCTGACAACCGATTAGCGGAATTGTTAAACAGTTCTGAATCCGAACTTAGGGCAAAAAGAAAATCACTAAGTGTGGTGCCGACATATAAAAAAGTAGACACCTGTTCGGCAGAGTTTGAGGCACAAACGCCCTATTTCTATTCAACATACCTGAGGGAGAATGAGTCGGTGCGATCCGAAAGAAAGAAAATTATTGTACTCGGCGGTGGTCCCTTCCGAATTGGTCAAGGGATTGAATTTGATTACTGTGCCTCCCAAGCATCTCTTGTACTCAAAGAAATTGGCATTGAGACAATTATGATTAATTGTAACCCGGAAACCGTCTCGACCGATTACGATACATCGGACAAGCTATATTTTGAGCCAGTGACTTACGAAGACGTGATGAATATAATCGACCTAGAACGTCCTGACGGCATCATTTTGCAGCTGGGCGGACAAACTCCGCTGAATCTTTCCCGCAGGCTTGTCAATGAAAACATTAAAATCCTAGGCACATCCCAATCAAATATTGATAGAGCAGAAGATCGTGGCTCGTTCATTGAAATGATACAAAAATTAAATATCCCATACCCAATTGGTGCCACGGCAACCGATCTTGATTCGGCAATGGCAACCGCACTCAACATAGGATTCCCGGTCATCGTTCGCCCAAGCTATGTGATTGGCGGGCGTGGAATGGCAATCTCCTACAATGAATATGAATTTGAGAAATACATCAAGGCATCTACCGAAATATCTTCTGAAACGCCAGTATTAATAGACAAATTCTTGGAAAATGCAATCGAAGTCGATGTCGATGCAATAAGCGATGGTGAGAACGTTTTCATTGCCGGCATTATGCAACATATCGAAGAGGCTGGTGTGCATTCTGGTGACTCAAGCTCGGTATTGCCATCTTATCAACTTTCCGAAAAAGTGATTGCCTCACTCAAAGAAAACACAATAAAACTTGCACGTGAGCTGGATATTTGCGGATTCATCAATATTCAGTTTGCAATTTACCGTGACTCTGTTCACGTAATCGAGGTGAATCCAAGAGCCTCTCGAACAGTTCCCTATGTCTCAAAATCAATTGGTGTGGCACTAACAAAGCTGGCTGTCAAACTAATGCTAGGCAACAAACTTGATCTAAAAAGTCTAGAAGGAACTCAGAACTTAAGCCATTATACAGTCAAATCACCCGTCTTTTCATTCAACAAGTTTCCTGGTGTTGATACCATTCTTGGACCTGAGATGAGATCAACCGGCGAGGTGATGGGTATCTCAGAATTCTTTGGCGAGGCTTATGTAAAGGCTCAAATCTCTGCCGGAAATAATATTCCCACATCTGGGAATGTATTTATTTCTGTCAATGATTTTGATAAAAAGGAAATTGTTGATATTGCGGGAAAATTAGCTGATTTAGGCTTCAAGCTACACGCAACGATTGGAACATATAACGCGCTGAAAATGGGTAATATAGAAGCGACACTTGTTCCTAAAATTGGAGCAGGTAGCCCCAATGTTGTAGAACTGATAACGGGCGGATCAATGGATCTGGTAATCAACACACCGCTTGGGCGGAAGGCTTATCAAGATGATTTAGTAATCCGTGAAGCCGCACTTAGTCATAATATTCACTGTATCACCGCCCTTTCGGCCGCAAAAGCTGTGACCGAAGGGATTGAGTGGTTGCAGAAAAATCAAATCACAGTATTTGGTCCAATCCTAGACAGAATTTACTAGCAATAATTTCATATATTGACTTTCCTATTTTTTAATAATCTGAAAAAACATAATCGAAAAGGAATCCAATGTTTTGCTCAAGAGTTTTATTGTTAGTTTTACTTTCTTTTAATTTAAATGCTGAACAGAAAAAAATATTCACACCCGCAGAGGCAATGCACTTTGAACAAGTCACCAGAAAAGCTATCTCAGACGATGGCAAATGGGTGGTTTATAGGCTAAAGCCCGACAGGGGTGACGGCTCAGTTTTTGTCAAATCTGTGAATTCCGAGACTGAGTATGAAATTAAAAATGGTGCTAGATTTCAAATTTCAGAAAACTCATCTTTTGTTGCCGTTCTCAAAAAACCCAAAGCACTAGAAATAGAAAATGCAAAAAAAGATAAAAAGCCGAAAAATAGTATTGTCTTATTAAATACTGAATCTGGAAAAACAGAAGAGTTGAAAAATATTTTGCCAATATTCAAACTAAGCAACGATGGCTCTTGGCTAGTTTACAAGAAATTCACTCAGAAGAAAAAGAGCGGAAAGAAAAAGAAGAAACAAATAATTGGCGAATCAATAAGGTTGAGGCACAACCACTCGGCGAGTGAGTTTGTTATCGACGACGTGACAAATTACCTGCTGGATTCCACTTCGTCGTTTTTATTTTATACAGTCTCCACCCCAGACAAATCTAAAAATGGTATTTTCTATCGAGATCTGCTGGGACCATTTGCCAAAAGCCACAGAATCGAGCAAGATTCTGGTGTGATTTATTCTAATTTAAAATGGAATAGAAGAAAAAATATTCTAGCATATCTGTGCTCCAATCTTGATTCAAACGAGGTGGCAAGCGATAATGTAATTAAAATATGGAGAAAGTCAAATAGCTCTGTGAGTGAGATTGTCCCAAAAGATTTTGAACAGGGATGGTTTATACCAAGTAAAAATTATCTGAGTTGGTCCTGGGATGGTTGGAGATTATACTTTGGTTTTAAGAAAAGTGACGAAATTCTGCCCGATGAAAAAGATGACAAAGAGAAAAAAATTAGCGAAGAAGAGTTTTATTCATTTGATAAAATATTGGAAGACACTGAATTATTTCTCTGGCACAGCGATGATCCCAAAATTATTCCAAACCAAAAAATAGAATGGGAGTATAAGAAAAATAAAAGTTATTTGGGTGTCTATCACCAAGAATCGAATGAAGTTGCCAGACTAGGAGACGAGAATTTAGAAGTTGAACGGGCTGAAAATCCATACTACGCAATCGCCAAAGACAAGTCGGCCCACCACAAACGAATCACTTGGGATGGCTGGTATTACGACCTTTATTATGTCAATCTCCACTCGGGCAAAAAGACATTGATTGAAAAAGAAGTTTATTCAAGTGCCTATTTGTCGCCAAAAGGACAGTTTATTGTTTATTTCCATAAAGATGATTGGTGGGTCTATGAAATAGCAAACCAGACAAAGCGAAATGTGACTACTGTCATAGATGTAAATTTTCATAATGAACTAAATGACCGACCCAGCCCCTCCCAGCCCTATGGGTTTGGTGGGTTTACATCCGATGGGAAATCTTTTGCAATCTATGACAGATATGATATTTGGATGGCAAATACAGGAAATGCTGGAATGCAAAATATCACAGATGTGGTCGGGCGGCAGAATAAACAGAATTTCAGAATCAAACAAATTGAACCCAAGCAGAAATATTTAGACATAGACGAGTTTTTATATTTGACTGCATTTTCCGAAATTGACAAGTCTCAGATCTTGTATTCAATGAGTCCTCGGGCTGTGATGTCCAGATTGGGAAGTGGTGCTAGGTTTAAATTTATTGCAAAAGCAAAAAATAACGATGCCATACTTTATTCAAAAGAGTCTTATGACATTTATCCAGACCTTTACATTAGCAATCAAAAACTCGATACAAGCATTCGTATAACAAATATTTTCCCCCAGATAGAAGACTATGTTTGGGGCAAGACTGAGATGATTAATTACCAAAATTCTCGTGGCGATAATTTGCAAGGTTATTTAATAAAGCCAGAGGATTATGATTCTACTAAGAAATACCCAATATTCGTTTATTTTTATGAAAGATTCTCAGACCGTCGCCATGAATTTATTATCCCAAAAATAAATCATCGCCCGATCTATCCTTGGTATGTGGGTCAGGGCTATTGCATGTTTTTCCCAGATATAAAATTCTACCAAGGTCGCCCTGGCGATTCTGGTCTTGACGCTGTAAAATCTGGATGCGAGAAATTAATCGAGATGGGAATTGCCGACAAAGACAAGATTGCCCTTCATGGACACAGTTGGTCAGGATACATGAGTGCCTATTTTGTGACTCAGACTGATTTCTTCTCTGCTGTGGTAACTGGAGCTCCTGTTTCCAATATGACTTCGGCTTATTCTGGAATTCGACTAGGATCTGGGCTTGCCCGCCAATTCCAATATGAGAAAACTCAATCCCGGATTGGCGGTACGATGATTGATTCTTTGGACGCTTATATTGAGAATTCGCCAGTCTTTTATGCCGATAAAATGAACACTCCTATGCTCATAATGTTTGGAGACAAAGACGATGCGGTGCCTTATGAACAAGGTGTGGAATTGTATCTGGCATGTCGTCGCTTTGAGAAAAACTGCATAATGCTCCAATACGAGGGTGAGCCACATCATCTGAAGAAATATGCCAATAGTTTGGATTATATTCTTAGGATGAAGGAATTCTTTGACCATTATACTTTGGGCAAGCCGGCGGCCACTTGGATTGAAAACCCAATTCCCTACAAGGGAAAATATAATACTGGTAGAGAAAAAGCAAAGGAGTAGACAAGGAGGCAAGGAGGCAAGGAGGTAGTTTAAGAAATAAATAACAAATTCTTTTCGTAAATTATTTAACATAGATTATTCATCATCTTAAAATAAATGCTCACTGTGAGGGTCAGTTAAAATTAGAGCGAACCGCCACCACCGTTTCCTCATAAAAACTTGTATATTAAACACTTACACTTTTTACAAACCAAAAAACATATTTAAAAACAATGAAATACTTCGCACTGATTCTGCTCTTGCTGATTCTAAATTTCAGCACTTCCCACACTTGCACAAATTTCCTAGTGACCAAAGGCGCTTCCACCGATGGCTCGAACATGATAAGCTATTCGGCCGATGCGGGTGGATTTATGGAACCACTTTTCTTTTTGCCTGACACCGATCACCCAGAAGGCGATTCGCTCGAAGTTAGCGATTGGGATACGGGCAAATATCTTGGGAAAATAAAACAAGCCACTCATACCTACAGGGTGGTTGGAAACATTAACGAATGGGGATTGTCTATTGGCGAGACCACATTTACTGGTCTTTCGGAGCTTCGTGACTCAACCGGAATTATTGACTATGGCTCACTTATTCGCATCACTTTGCAACGCACCAAAACCGCACGTGAAGCAATAAAATTTATCGATGAGATTACAAAAGAATACGGCTATTATTCCACCGGTGAATCGTTTTCCATTGCCGATCCGAATGAGGTTTGGCTGATGGAAATTATTGGAAAAGAAGTAGGAAATAAAGGTCTTGTATGGGTGGCACGAAGGATTCCAGATGGTTATATCTCAGTTCATGCAAATCAAGCTCGCATCCATGAAATAATTGAAAACGATCCAGATAATTGTTTGTATTCCGAAGATGTGATTTCATTTGCAAAGAATAAAATGATTGACGGCAAAGCAATTTATGCAGAAAGAAATGGCAAGTTCTCTTTTGCCGACACTTACAACCCGCTCGACCCCGGTGGAGCACTCTATTGCGAGGGACGTGTGTGGAGATTTTATTCTCTGGCATCTCCTTCTAAAAAACTTAGAACCGATAGGTTTCGAGCAGTAAAAGATGCAGAACCCTATCCCCTTTTCATCAAGCCAGAGCATCCAATCTCGGTTGAAATGCTGACCCATTGGATGAGGGATCACTTTGAGGGAACCGACTATGACATGACCACTGGGCTTGCAGCAGGACCTTACGGTCTTCCCTATCGCTGGAAGAATTTATCTTGGCATTTGGAGTCTGATACGACTAAGAAATTCGGCTGGTCTCGTCCCATTTGCACCCAACAATCGGCATGGACTTTCATATCACAACTCCGATCAGATATGCCAAGAGAAATTGGAAATGTGTTTTGGTATGGAGTCGATGATGCTAACACATCCTGTTACGTCCCGCTCTACACCACTCTGATGGCGGCACCTCCTTCTCTTTCGGAAGGTAATATCACTGAATTTTCTTGGGATGTTGCTTTTTGGGTATTCAACGCAGTCGCCAACCGCTCATACCTCCAATACAATTTAATTTCAGAAGATATTAAGGCAGTTCAATCTGATTTCGAGAAGAAATTCTTTGCAATGCAGCCGGCAATCGAAAAAGCTGCACTCGATCTCTACAAATCGGATCCGCTTCTTGCAGCCGAGTATCTTGCCGATTATTCTACTTCGCAATGGGAAAAGGTGATGGCTCGCTGGAGAACCCTCTGGAAGGAAATTTCTGTAAAGTACAACGACGGCTACCGAAATGATGTCAGTGTTGGAAATGGCAGGCAAGCCAAAGGCATTGGCTATGGCGACGATTTCTTGCAACAAGTAATCAAGTCCCGTCCTGGATATTACGATAAAGAATGGCGTGACAAAGACGGAAACATTATTAAAAAATCTGATTAATAAAAATAGCACAGCCCACATGACTAGGTTTTTTTTAATTATTCTTTTTACTACATCATTTATTTTATATTCTCTTGATTTGTTCGCAGCCCAAAGAACTTTCGCTATTGTTTGGGGCACCGATGACGCAGAGGAGACCATCTCAAGTGGGGATATTTATGTCAATTCGACCGACCTTGAGATTGGCAGTGATACTGAGAGGCAAATTGTTGGGCTTTATTTCAGAAATATAAATATTCCAAAAGGGAGTCTTATAAACGGTGCAAGAATTATTTTCACTGTCGATGAAACTTCAACCGGAGATGCTAACTATCAAATAAAAATAGAAAATACTGCAAATTCTGAAATAATTTCTGGAAACAATTCACTCAGCAAAAGGCAATATTTGAGTTCCCTTAATTGGGACAATGTAGCTTCTTGGAATGAGACAGGCAAGCAAGTCTCTAGCCCTGATATTAGCTCATTACTTGCTCAAGTTATATCTAAGAATAACTGGCAAGAGGGCAACAATATCCTCATCACATTTGAGGGCGAGGGGCGAAGGACTGCCTTTGCATTTGAGGGCAATAAGAACAAAGTCGCAAAACTTGTAGTTGATTTTTCTCCAAAGAATTATGTTTATTTACTCGAACCACAAGATGATTTCATCACAAATAAAAATGTTACCCTGAAGTGGGAGGGGGATTATGACAGTTACGAAGTCTTTGTTGGAGACAATCCTAATGATTTTAATATTACCAGTGCTACCCTGGCAAACTTGAGCAGTTATAGTTTAGAGAATTTGGAAGAGGGCAGTCAGTATTTTTGGCAAATAATTGGTAAAACAAGCGGAAAGCAAGATTATATTTCAGAAAAATGGTCATTTGTCATTCCGGATAAGTCTGGGAATGTAGTGATAAATGAATTTATGGCATCGAATCTAAAATCGGTTGCCGAGCTAAATGATTATAGTGATTTCCCAGATTGGATTGAGATTCGGAACTTGTCCGACAAGTTTGTCGATATATCTTCTTATGGCTTGAGCGATGATGCTTTGGACTTGCAAAAGTGGACCTTCCCAGAAAACACCTATCTGAGACCAAACGAACATTTAATACTTTGGGCAGACAATTTAGACAAAATCCCAGGCTTTAAAGACATCCGCCCTTGGTATCCAGGAGATATTGCCTTTATCACAAAATATTATCATCTCAATTTCAAGCTCAGCAAAGCTGGTGAGTCAATATTGCTTTCAAATAAGAGTGGCGAAATAATCGACTCGCTAAGCTATTCGAATCAAATCACTGACGTCTCCTTTGGAAGAGGAAACCCAGACCATCAGAACTGGTATTACTATAGTTTCCCAAGCCCTGGTGCTGAAAATATTGCCAAGGGAGTCTCAACAAAAATCGCACAAGACCCGCCAGAGTTCTTGCCAATCTCTGGAATGTATGAAAGCGGCATCTCTGTGGAGCTCAACTCAAATGACCCTGAGGCTCATATCTTATTCACCACAGACGGCACTTATCCTAATATCAATTCTGCTACATACACGCAAGCCATTGAAATAAATGAAAATACTGTACTTCATGCAGTTTCTCTAAAAGATGGTGAGCTGGGTTCTGAGATTGCTTCTTCAGCATATTTAATTGGAGAGCCAGAGCAAGATGTACCGATTATCCATCTCTACACAAATGCAGATTATTTATTTTCCTCTGACAATGGAATTTATGCAAACACGCTGAAAGAGCGTGAAATTCCAATTAATATGGATATTTATTCCAGAAGTGATACCAGCAGATTTCATGTTGGGGTTAGGATTGGAGGAGAAAACATCTTTCGCTTTGCACAAAAGCCTCTCAATATTTACACCGACAAAGATTATGGGACAGAGACCATCGAACAGAAAATATTCCCAGATTCAAAGCGAAGGCATTTCGACAGGCTTTATCTCCGCAACGCAGGTGATGACTGGGCAAAGACATTCATGCTTGATGCCTTCCAAAGAGAAATAATAAAAAATGATTTCTCTAACCCAACTCAGAACTATGTACCGTCTATCGCGTATATAAATGGAGAATATTTTGGCATTCATAATATTAGAGAAAAAGTAACGAGCGATTTCTTTGTCCAGAATTTCGCAGCAAAGCCAGGGCAAATTGACCATCTCGAGGAAAATGGAACAGCGATCCAAGGCGATGGCAGTGACTTCATAAACATTATGAACTACATAGAGAATAGCAGTAATTTAGCCAGTGATGAGCTTTACAAACTTGTCGAAGAAAATATCGATGTGAGTTCTTTTACAGATTTTTTGATTTTCCAGATTTATTCTGTGAACACGTCTTGGAGACACAACAGAGAATATTGGCGAAACAAAGCACAGGCTAATAAGTGGGAATGGATTATGGTCGATTTGGACAGAGGCTTTAATTTATCAAATGTAAAAATAAATTATTTGCAACAAGTCTTTGACGAGAGTCCTAGATTTCGGTCCTTGCTTAAAAATGCAAAATTTAAAAAACAATTCATCGGACGCTTCCAACTCTACCTCAATACAATATTTGCACCAGGGAGAGCTAATGACATAGCCCAAGGAATGAAAAAGAAAATTGAGCCATTAATGCCCAACCATATTGAGCGATGGGGTAGTGGTCTTGGCGGAATTAGGTCAATGGACGAATGGGAGTTGAATATTGAAAAACTAAAGCAATTCGCCAGCGAACGCCACCCAATTATGACCCAGCATCTTAGGGATTTCTTTGATCTTGATGATGAAATTAAGCTAGAAATAAATATAGTTGGCAAAGGCAACATACTGCTCCACGGGAAAGAGTTTACCAATACTGATGGCAAAGATTCGGCATTGACTTTTTTCTCAGATGGGGGCGGTATTGAACTGGGTATTGAGATTATTCCTTCCATCGGCTACAAAACTAACCTTGATAATTTTATTAATTTAAGACTGAGCAAAGACACACTTATCACTGTTGTGTTTGAGAGGAACAATGATTTATTATTAGATTCTCTTATCGGCTCTGGCTTGGAGTTAATACTTGAGGAAAACACGACATATTTTGCCACATCTGATATAATCATAGAAGAAAATGCAAGTTTATTAATTAAAGAAGGGGTGGTCATTAAATTCCCAGACAATGCCTCGCTCATAAGCCATGGCAGTCTGCGTGTGGCGGGAAGGGGCGAGCGTCCAGTGAAATTTATATTAAATTCCCAGAGGAACGCACGTCGTCCCCTCACCAAATCAAAAGAGCAAGACAATCACTGGGGCGCCGTGGTAATTGACAAGGCAAGCGACACAACATTTATTAATAATCTCGAGATCGATGGTCCCTCCCGTGGCGAAAATGAAATCTTATTCAAAGGTGCGTTTTCCTCAAACAGTTCTGTGCTGGTGATTGACGGCTTAAATATTATAGAGGCTGATTTCCCATTCTACGCCGAGTATGGTTCTGTGTCGGTCAAAAACTCCAGCTTTTATTCCACCCAGACTTGCGACTACATAAATATTAAATATGCAGATTATGCACTTGTCGATAATTGCATCTTTTTAGGGAATGCAGCCCCAGACACAGACGCACTCGATTATGACAATATTTCCTCTGGCACAATTTCAAATAATATAATCGCCAATTTCCAAGGATTCAACTCTGATGGAATCGACGTAGGCGAGGGAGCCAGCAATATATTAATCAAAAATAATTTCATTTACAACTGTACAGATAAAGGAATTTCCATTGGACAAGCATCCTCTGTCATTGCCCAGAACAATGTCATAATGTCGTGTTACCAAGGGATTGCCGTCAAAGATTACGGCTCTTTTGCAAAGGTAATCAATAATACTTTTTATAAAAATAATATTTCTGTTGCCTGCTTCGAGAAAAATCTTGGCTCAGGTGGTGGCAAGGCAAGTGTTGTAAATACTATCTCACATAAATCCTATGTGATGGATTTCTTTGCCGATGATTTGTCTGAGGTAAGTATTGATTATTCAATAGCAGATGATTTCCTCTACTACGGCACGGGCAATATTTTGGGCAATCCATTGCTTGTCTCGCCCCAATTATTCGACTTTTCCTTGAACGACGACTCGCCCTGTATTTCCAGTGGCGACCCAAGTATTGTAGACTCTGGCGGACTTCCACTAGATATGGGTGCAATCGATTTCAGAAACGATGTCAGCCTAGATTTAATTCAAGAGATTAGTGTTTTCATCAATGAAGTCTCCTCTTCTAGTCCAGCAGGTTCTGGGCAAAGTGATTGGATTGAGATTTACAATGCTGGTCAGAACCCAGTCAATATCCAAGACATGTACCTCTCAGACGATGTCGGTTTATTGAATAAATTCCTGATACTTCCGAGCGGAAATGAAACCCTAATCGACTCCAAATCATTCAAAGTTTTTATCGCCGACAATGACCAGACGCTTGGCTTTGACCACACCAACTTTAAATTAAGTTCAAACGGTGAGACTGTTTTCCTTGTTCAAAAAGACGGGATAACGGTTGAAGACAAATTATCTTTCCCCCCACTCCTTGAGACCCAATCTTTTGGCAGATACCCAGATGGCTCCCATAGTTTAAGAATCCTACAGCCAAGTCCCAATGCCACAAATAGTTTGGACAGCGGAGGCATTACCCTTGACACTTTGACAACTCTTAGCTTTTTTCCCAATCCAGTCAAAGATAATCTGCACATTAAATTTAACAACCCAGAACTAGAACTGTTCGACCTAGAGATTTACGATTTAAACTCAAGAAAAGTATTTAGCAAGCTCATTTCTGGAGATGCGACTGCAAGCCTTTCTCATTTGGGGCAAGGTGTCTATGTCATCTATATCAGAACACAAGACAAAATCTATATTTCAAAATTCATCAAGACCTGATAAAACAATACTCGCCAGATGATTGCCCACTTAAGTAGATGGGACAATATTTATTTATCGATATAATACTGCATCCATTTATGACCACCCTCATTAAAGTATTTATGGAACTTCAGTCCCAGTTTCCGCAGGGTTTTATGCGATTGGATATTATCTTCTCGGGCGATGGCATATATCTTTTTTAGTCCATATTTTTTAAAGCCATGATTAATTACGGCTTTGGCAGATTCTGTGGCATAACCATTCCCCCAATAATGAGCAAAAAAGCGAAATCCCACATCGGTTCCTTTCAGCTTGGGCGAGTAACGAAGTCCGCACCAACCGATGAAATCACCATTAGATTTTAAAATGACTGCCCAACGACCAAATTGATATTTCTCATAATGGTCATAGGATTGCAGGTAGTCTTTTGCAGTCTGCAAACTATCAAAGACATCTCCAGAAGTGTGTTTCATCACCTCATCATCTGAATTTAGCTCAAAAATCATATCGGCATCGCTACTATGGAATTGCCTCAGAATAAGCCTATCGGTCTTGAGCTCTACTTTGTAATCCATCTCTTTTTTGTCATTCATCTTTACTTCTCCCCTAAATATTCGTCCCTAGTGTATAGTCTCTATTTCATATAATTTATTGTAGTTTACGCCAAAGAAAAGGCGAAGCACTTATCTTTTCAACTGATAGAATCCAATCTTCTTATAAACCTTATTCAAAGTTTTGAAAGCATGATTTGATGCTTTCTCCTGTCCAGTCCGCATTATT
>JAJRPT010000153.1 GCA_024280675.1 Bacteroidota bacterium | reverse complement strand
GGTCAAATTGAGATACTCAACTCATCGGGTGTAGTAGTAAAAACCATTGATATAAAGGCAAGCGACATTAAATACGGACAAAACACAATAGAATGGGACGGAAGAGATAATAATGGAAATCAGCTAGAAGAAGGCAATTATACTTTCTTTGCAGATTTCGAAAGAGCAGATGGTTCTAGTGTAAAAAGTAAAACTTTCACAGAAGGGACAATCGAATCGGTTCGCTTTAAAAATACAGGGACTGTGTTGTTGATTGGTGGTCAAGAGATTGCATTAAATGATATACTTGACATAAGATTGTAGAATAAGTAGTAAATATAATATGCCAGAAATTAATGGAATAAGAGTACCGTTTTTGCCCTTGGGTGGAGCAGAGGGAATTTCAAAACCCCAGTCTCAACAAAAGACGGGCGAGCTAGGCGGCAAATTTGATTCGATGTTTAGCCGTGAGCTTAACAGTCTCAAATTTTCTAAGCATGCCAGGGCTAGAATCAGCTCACGTGAGATTGATGTTTCTGTGAGTGATATGAAACGCCTGCAAACAGCTTTCGATTCGGCAAAGGCAAAGGGTGCAAAAGATTCTTTAATTCTGCTAGACAACAAGGCATTTATAGTAAATGTTGCTAACAAAACAATAGTTACCGCAATGGACCAAAAGATGATGGATCAGAAAGTTGTGACCAACATTGATTCGGCAGTAATTGCATAAGAAGAAAATAATTTTGGAGTGAGTATCTTAACCTACTTGTAAAAAGAGGTGGAGGCAGTACGGGTGTGAAATAAAAGGAGGTGCCTTGGAGGCGGCACAGAAAGAGTTGCAGAGTGTGTTTTATAAAGTTTTTTCAACACACAGAGATTGGCTTACTGAAATGTAAGCAAAACGTTTTTATCTTTTTTAAAGTAAAAGAGATGACAATGGGCTGGACAAAGCGAAAGCAATGAAGCCCAAAGAATAATGAGAATCTGTGCTAAATTCAGGATGAATCTGCAGAAGTTCTCAACAGAGTGAGCCCCGAACGATTGACGGGCTAAAGAAGACAACACTCATTTTTTTTAATGGACTAATAAATAAACCATGGAGGGTCTCAAATGGGTCTTTCGCGATCACTGTCGGCTGGAGCATCTTCGCTCAGGTCGCAACAGCAACGATTTGATGTAATATCAAACAATGTTGCCAACGCAAACACAATAGGATTTAAATCCAGCAGAGTAAATTTTGCTGATCAACTTTCTCAAACCCTGCGATATGGCTTTGCCCCAGATGAATACGGCGAAGTTGGTGTCGGGGGAACGAATCCAGTCCAATACGGGCTGGGAGTAAAAGTAGGCTCAATCACAAGGGATATGACACAAGGTGCAATCGAGGTGACTTCCCGTTCGCTCGATATGTCAATCAATGGCGATGGATTCTTTGTCTATAATTTCAACGGACAGACATTGTTCTCAAGGGCTGGTTCGGTAGACCGAGATGTGGAGGGCTACCTCGTTGATACATCTACTGGTGCTTTCATGCAGGGTTACAACGTACAGCTTGACAATCAAGGAAAAAGCCTAAAAGATAATTCAGGTAAAAATATTCTTAGTAGGCAAATCGGAAATGTTCGCATCCCAGCAGATGTAATCTCTGAGCCAAAACAAACTCAGAAAATTAACTTCGGCGGCAATCTCGACCGTAGCATGCAGGACGGTGAGCTAAGGGACGCTTCTATTAAAATATTTGACAACTCAGGCGGAGTTAAATATATTAATATTTCATTCCAACGCACAGCCGTACCAAATGAGTTCACTATGACTGGCACTATCGATGGCAAAGAAGTCGCAATTAGCAAAACAGAGCTAAGGTTCAATACCGACGGGACACTCAACACACCATCAGAAATTGAAATTACTGCAGCAGATCTAAACAATGCACTCTCCGACGGAGAACCATCTGAGGTAAAGCCATTCGATGACACCACTCCAAAAGATGTTACAATAGTTTTTGGTGACCAAAATAATTTAATCACAGGCTCTATTACCAACTTTGCAGGTGCTTCGACAATTACCGCATCTCGCCAAGACGGTTATGAAGCTGGAAATCTTGTTGGCTTATCTGTCGATCCCCAAGGGAAAATATTGGGCGAGTTCACCAACCAACAGCTTGAACTCCTAGGGCAAGTAATTTTAGCAAAATTCACCAATGCCGAAGGTCTGCTCAACAAGGGCAACAACTTCTACACAACAACACCAAACTCTGGATTTCCAAATTATGGGACGGCGGGCGAGAGCTTCCGCTCGACATCGATTGCGGGGCAATCACTCGAGCAATCAAATGTTGAACTAACTCGTGAGTTTACCGATATGATTCAAACCCAGCGTGCATTTGAGGCAGCCTCTCGTATCGTAACAGTATCGGATCAAATGCTTGCCGAAGTAAATCAACTGAAGAGATAATTATTTTTATAAATTAAACACAAGTATTATATAAAATACCCATATAAAAACAAAAAATTTATTATCAGCACTGGTTAGTCCCAAAACTAATCAGAAATAATAAAACCCAAAACCAAACCCCCTAACCAAAACCCACGCCCCAGAGCAACCCCTACGCTCGTGGAGCTTGGGTTTGGTTTCTTTGTCACAATGTGACTTTTAAATGGTAATCTCTGAAAAACTTCTTTCATTTTAAAATTCAAAGTATGTCACATTGTCGCAAAGGTGGAAATACTCATTAGAAAACGGACATTACTCAGTCAGGTACCCACCTAGAGGGGGGGGTGACAGATAGGTTTTTAGAGCTTGCCCATTTTAAGAATGTTCGCTAATTCTTTGGGACCGATATGCGTTGAGCATTAGCCCAATCAAAACACAGTTGAAAATCATTGATGTTCCTCCGTAGCTCATAAATGGAAGTGGAATTCCCATCACAGGCATTACACCTATGACCATACCTATATTGATTAAAATATGATACAGTAATATAAAAAGAGTACCCGATGCCAGAATTGAAAAGAATTTATCCCCCGCTTCATAGGCGATTGACAGAATTCTCGACAGCAAATAAATGTACAATAGTACAATAAACATCGATCCTAAGAAACCAAACTCTTCTGCTGGGACTGAGTAGATAAAATCTGTCCACTGCATTGGAATATAGCGGAGTTGTGTCTGCGATCCTTTCAAATATCCTTTGCCCACAACACCCCCCGAACCAACAGCCATCACAGATTGCAGCACATTGTAGCCAGCACCCAAACGGTCGGAGCTGGGATCTAAGAATGTTTCAATACGCTTTTGTTGGTGTGGTGCTAAATTCTCAAAAACCTTTGGAGCACCTGTTCCAATTATAATAAAAAGCAAAATGGCGGCTAATGTCATCCAGATTTTCTTGCGAAAAGAAATTGCAATAAGTGAAAATATTAGGCACGACCCTAGCATCCAATAAAAGCCATTCAAAGATAAGATGATTAGAAATGGAATGCTTATAATTAAAAATAAAACAAAGGCTTCAAACCCAGTCCAAAATAATATGCCCAAGAACATAATTAGCAAAACCGATGCCGAACCTATATCGGGTTGTTTAGCAATTAAGTAAATGGGAAGAATTAACATCGACAAGGAAAAACCAAAGTCTCTCCAAGTACGTATGTCGCTTCCTTTTCGGCACAGGTAAAGACTGAGTGCCATCAATATCCCCAGTTTGGCTATCTCAGATGGTTGGATATTGAATCCGCCAAAACGTATCCAACCACGTGTACCGCGCACATCCTCGCCAATGTACAAGACTGCCATCAGAAGTATTACTGATACCCCGTAGGCAGGGTAGGACAGGAATTTTAAAATGTCTTTTGGAATAAAAGCTATTGTAAGCATTGCCAGAAGACCAAGACCTGTTGCTAGTATTTGTTTTGTGAAATTTCCGCTAGTCTGAGGGTTGTGGGTTGCACTGTAAACAGATATTAATCCTGCTGTAATTAATAATATAACCGTAAGCATTAAGCTCCAGTCAAAGCGGCTTTCGCCCTGGAAACGAAAATCATCTATGGAGGTATATTTTTTCAAAACATTGATTCTTTGGCATCTTCTTTCACCCTAGACACTATTGCTTTGAGCCCGTTTGCCCGGTTGATGGAAAGATGAGATTGCAAATCAAGTGCTGAAAACAAATCATTTTCATTAGTTTCTAATATAGTGCGAGGTGATTTCCCACTAAATAAAACCAACAAAAGAGCCAGCAGACCTTTGACAATTTGTGAATCAGCTTCGGCTTTAAAATTTAATATCTCCCCATCAAAAGCACTTGTTATCCAAACATTACTAAGGCACCCTTCTATCAAATACTCTGGTTTTTTTTTCTCTGGGTTAAAATCCTCAATAAGCTCGCCCAATTCAATCAGGTAAAGATATTTATCTTCCCAATCTTCAAGCAGTTCAAAATTTTGGATTATTTCTTTGGGTTCTATTTCTTTTAGTGACATGATTTATTTATTTTCTGATTCTCTAAATTACACAAATAGCAAATTAACATAAAAAAATGAGCAACACCATGAGTAAAATTCTGCTTCTATCAACTTCTTCGGTTCACGGCGCACCTTATCTTGAGTATTGCACTCCACTTCTGGAAAAATACTACCAAGGAATTAAAGAGCTTTTGTTCATTCCTTACGCCAGGCCATCTGGGCTGAGTTGGGAAGAATACACTGCAAAATGTGCTGCACGTTTCAGAAAAATGAATATTTCAGTCGTTGGTGCCCATCACATTGAAAATAATCCAGAGCGAATAAAAGATTTTGGAGCCGTGTTCATCGGAGGTGGAAATACTTTTTTACTTTTGAATGATTTGTATAAATATTCTATGATTGACGTAATTTCCAAATCTGTAGGCTCGGGCGATTTGCAATATATGGGTACTTCGGCTGGCTCTAATATTGGAGGGCTAACAATCAACACAACTAACGATATGCCAATCATTTACCCACCATCATTTACGGCACTTGCTCTTGTCAATTATAATCTCAACCCACATTATATCGATCCAGATTTGGGATCAAAGCACATGGGCGAGAGTCGTCAAACACGAATTGCCGAGTTCCATTCCCAAGAAAACAATACTCAAGCCGTTGTTGGGCTAAGAGAAGGCTCTGGCTTGCTTATCCAAGACGGCAAAACAATGCTCACCGGAGGGCTTTCTGCCCGAATTTTCGAGCCTAGCAAAAAACCTTATGAAATTTCTCCAACTGATGATTTCCCCAAGATATAAATGAGTTAAAACTAATTCCCACTAAAACGTTAATATTTTCGTATATTGAATCATGCTAATAGAGCAATTAAATAATGAAATAATCATTAAGATTAAGTCCACTTCAAATATTGATGAGATTCAGGCTTTTGCAAATTACTTGGGCTTTGTCGAAATTGTGAGCAAATCTAAGGCAAGCACTGAGCAAATAGATGATTTAATTGCCTCTGTGAAGAAGGGAATGTGGGAACGAACAAGTAAGCATTTGTCTTAAGTGAAAGTCGTAGTTGATACAAATATCGTGTTTAGTGCCATTTTAAGTAGAGAAAGTAAAATTGCCCGCATCCTTTTCCAGAACTCAGAGATAAAATTTTATTCGACGAACCTTTTACTTGCCGAAATAAAAAGGCATAGGGGCAAGATAATGAAATTGTCATCTTATACCGAAGAAGAGTTTGAGCAAATAAACAATTATATCAATTCAAGAATAATATTTATTGATGTGAGGATAATACCCAGAAGCTTTTACACTTTTTCTGAGAATTTAACCAGCGACATAGACATAAATGATACTGAATTCATTGCTCTTACCGAATGTATTGGGGCTAGGCTTTGGACTGGTGATAAGAAAAATTAAAAGATGGACTTTTGAAAAAAGGATGGAATAGGTTTATTACCAGTGATCAGTTGCTAACTGTTTGAGACGGAGGGCTTTCTGCCCGAATTTTCGAGTGCAACAAAAAACCTTATGAGATTTCACCAACTGATGATTTCCCCAAGATATAAACCAACTTTGATAAGGGATAATGTATTGATACTAATTGAGATTGATGGGAGTGTTTTCTTAACTCTGTCTGGGCTGATTTTACAAACCCACAATGTGGGCAATTGAATTGATTTTAAGATTTAAAAACGTCAGTCACCCAGCTCAAAATACGTCAAGCAAGGCATGATTATTGCTGAGAATTTAGCTTAATCTAATAAACTACGGTTTAGGTTAAGTTCTAACATAATTTTTGCAATAAAATATAATAAAATTCAGTGAAAACTAATCTTTTTCTAATATACCTTTTATTTTTATTCACTTCTTATAGTTCGCTTTCTCAGAATATCCACAAAGGACTTGTAGGATATTGGCCAATGGACGGCAATACACTTGACTCAACCGCTTCTGGTGGTGATGGAATTATTTTCGGCGATGTGACTAGCACAACTTTTGGCAAAAGAAATCAAGCAATGACTTTTGATGGAGATGGCGATTTTATTGAATTGCCACAAGAGCGACGGCTTTCCTATGTGAACCCAAAGGCATTTTCTTGGACTTTGTGGTTTAACCTGTCTGAGATTCCAGAGAGGAAAAAAGGAATATCCCAAAGTCTTCTGACATTCAATGATCCTGACCCTGTTGGTGATATTTTTCTTGGATTTGGAGCGATTGAAAGATGGGGCGATGAGATAACGTTTTTTGCTGATGGCAACGATGGAATTGCTGAGTCTGGGATAATTCTCTCTTGGAAACCAGAAGAAGGTTTCCAAGCTGGGCAATGGTATCACGCAGCCGCCATACGTGATTATGAAAACGATAATCTTCAACTTTATATCGACGGAATTTTGGTTGGTGAAACCGTGTGCAGGTTTAGTCCCTTTGACCAAAGTTACGAAATGAATATTGGCGTTTTTCGGGACAGCGACGAGCTAGCAAATTATTTTGGGGGAGCAGTTGATGAAGTCAAAATCTACGAACGGGTACTCACCAAGGATGAAGTCTTAATCATTGCAACGGCAAGGGATGAGCAACTCTCGACCGAAGCAAGCGAGATTCACATTGGAAATATTAAATGCAAAAGCGATTCACTTTTTTCAATAAGTATCAAAAATGAAGGCCCTTCTCAGTTTGTTATTTCAAATTCTGAACTGGTAAATGAGGATGTGTTTTTTGTGCAAAATAGTGAATCGATTAGCCTTGCTGACCAAGAAGAGATTAGCCTTGATATTTTATTCGACCCAAAGGCCCGGAGCGGGACTTTCTCCGATACACTTTATATTCGGAATAATTTAGCGGTTCAACCGCTGGTTGTTTATCTTTTTGGCGAAAAAGATGTACAAATTAATGTGGGCGGTGAAATTGATTTTGGCGAAATTGTAACTTGTTTTGAAAACAGGAATAATAGCAGGACTTTTTCCATTGAAAATATTAATATTGACGAGAATCTGATTATCCAAGAATTTGAGTTTTCTTCCACATATTTTTCTTTGCAAAGTGGTAGCAATTCAATATCATTTGGCGAAATCAATAATTATGAAATATTATTTTCTCCTGTCGAACTGGGTGATTTCTCCGAGGCTTTGACAATTCATTTTGAGAATTGTGATATTTCAAAAGAAGTAGAACTTAGCGGAAAATTTACAGAATTGATAAAAGAGTTTGATGAGAGGGTTGATTTTGCTGGTGTGGAAAATCAGACTAGTGTAAGCTCTTCGCATACTTTTTTAAACAGCGGATCGGCCGACATTACTATTAATTCTTTTTCAAACAATAGCCCAGAATATATTTTCTCAACCACATTTACTCTTGGGAATATTCTTTTGCCCAAAGAGTATTTCGCGTATGAAATTGATTTTAGACCAAGTGGTGGGGAGCATATTGATACATTATTTATCACATCAGAAAGTCTTTGTGGGGCCACCCAAGATGAAATAATATTGAGTGGTGTTGGGCGGTATAGAGCTATTTTTGATTTGAAGATTGAAGATGTTTCTGGCGAAACTGGAGAAAGGGTCAATCTCCTCCTTGAGCTTTCTAATTCACAAAACCTCGTCTTATCAGAACTGGATTCATTCAAGATTGATTTCGCTTTTGCAAGAGATATACTTGCTCCAATTAAGCTAGAGCCAGTGAACGAACAAAACTCAAGTGCGACATTTTCTAAAGTAATTAAACCTGAAATGAGTGATGATAATCAAACTTTTCTGCTGGGTGAGGCAACGCTTGCCCTCGGGACAAAAGAGCGAGATAAGATTGTTATCACTACATTTAAAACTTTTGACCGACTAGCCAGTCCTGTGGTTTCTGATGGCGAAATATTCATCACAAATATTTGCCAAACAGAGGACGGGAAACGCTTGTTTTATTCAAGCGAGTGGTTGGGCTTAGAACCCTCAGCCCCAAACCCAGCAATAGAGAAAACTCGGATTTCCTTTTCACTTCTGGAAGAAGGTCCTACGAAATTGTATTTGATTAATTCTTTTGGCAATGTTTCTAGGGTACTGCTAGATGAAAATATGGGCGAAGGGGCTTATCACAAGGAATTTTCACTACAAGGACTGAGCCCAGGAGTTTACTATTTTGTGTTGGAAACACCAAGCCAAAGACGAATTGGGAAATTAATTAAACAATAGAAAAAAAGACGAACACTAAACAATGAAACCAAAATTCCACTACATGTCTTTAACTTTTTTTATAAGCATCTCAGTATTCTTGCTCCTAAATGCAAGTGATTCGCTTGGCAATGAACGTCCAAGAAACTTCAACTATGGACTATTTCTTGGGTATAATATAAATTCTCACACACCAGCTTTTAAAGAATTACCAAACTTTGAGAACTGCTGCGATGAATTCAAAACTGGCTCAGGAGCAGGGCTTTATGCTGGATTCTTATTTCAATACCCAGTGTTCAATAAATTATTTATTGACCTAAGGGCTGGAATATCAGACAAATCTGGCATCCTTACAAAAAATACTTTTGAGACAATTTCCCTCCCCTCTGGAACTCAAACTATGACAATCGAACACGAAATTGATGCCAGTCTTATGAGTGGATTTGTGGGGATTGGAGTATCTTATCCAATTTGGAATGAGCTTTCTGTGTTTTCGTCACTGGACTTGGGGCAATTTTTAACTGCTGAGGTAAAAACAAAAGAAGAAATAATTAAACCAGAGGATCACGGGCAATTCATCTCTGAGGGTGGCGAAAAATTGGGCAGGAGAAGAAATGAAAAAAATGGTGAACTTGCCCAAACTTCAACCGATTTGAATTTCTCATTTGGACTTTCATACATCTTTCCACTAAACAAAGAAAAAACTATCTTTGTCGCCCCCGAAATAAAATATTCCCATGGACTTTCAAACATTGAGCCTTCGCTTGAATGGAAGGTGTCGCAGATTTCTTTTGGCATTTCGGTCAATTACTCTCCTCTTCTACCATTCGAGATTTATCAAGAATTTAGCAAAATTGACACAATTAAAATCAAAAAAGACTTTCTCGAAAGTGAGTTTGTAACGCTGGGCAAGCCTGAAATGGTTTATGATAATTTCAGCTCAGGTGACACAAATTTTCATACAAAAACCCTAGCCAGAACTGACACTCTTTGGCTAGTTGGGAGACAAAAGCCCATCCCTCCAAAAGCTCCCGAAATTCACAGGAAATTATTCTCATCTCTGGATGTAAAAGGATTTGACAGCCTAGGCAATGAAATCAACTTTAATGAAATTAGTGTAAAAGTAGAACTCACTCGTGAAATTTATCCGCTATTGCCATACATTTTCTTCTGGGAAAACTCGGCCATCATTCCCGATCGCTATGAACGGATTTCTGCTGAGGGCGGATTTGATGAATCTCAACTTTTGCCTAGTCCGATTACCTATCACAGGAATAATCTAAATATCATTGGCACAAGATTAGAAGAAAATAGCGATGCAAAAATCACGCTCCGTGGATACTCAGACCCAGAAACTGAAGCAGATAGGTGCGATCTTGCATTGAGCCGTGCTCAAGCCGTAAGGGTTTATTTGATAAACAATTTTAGTATTGGAAGCTCTCAAGTTGTAGTTTCAGAGAATAATAAAAATTGTTATCCAAAAGATCTCACCAGAACAAAATCACCCATTGCCTATCAAGAAAACAGACGAGTTGAAATCTCGTCCGACCGTCCAGAGCTTCTTTTTGCCATCACCAGAACAATGATTCAGCAGCCATCACAAATTCGCCCATCAAAAATTGAGATTATTGCAAATGCAAATATGTTGCAAATGGATAAAGAGTTCAGTGATAATTTTCGAGCATATCCCCGAAATGAAAACAAAGCTGAATATTTTCCTCCATCTGCCTGGGACTTGAGTGCAAAGCAGTCTGGACTAGCTTTTATTGATAAAAGTGGCAGTGAAAGCAGTTTTCAAAGTCAAATTAAGATCACCAGAAACAACGCTCGGCTACTCGAATCTGGAAAAAATATTGAAATCAGTTTCACCTCTTATGGCGATGATAATTCTAGCATCACTAAATCAAAATTAATCCATGTGAGAAAAGATACAGCAGAATATGAAGTGGAGAAGCTGACACTCACTGTATTTCGTGTCTCCCAAGCCACACTAGATTCCCGAATTAAAAAAGAGATCAAGAAATTTATTTCATCGATGGACAAATCAGCAATGGCCAAAATTAATATCACTGGGTTCAGCGATGACCTCGGTGATGAGTCGCAAAACAAAGCCCTATCAGCCGTTCGCGCCGAAGAAGTGTACAAATATATTCGTTCGATTAATAGCAATATAAAATTTGGAACTGTCACAGGGGCTGGCTCCTCACGTTTTCCACCAGGCGTGGAATCTTACCTTACTCCTGAGGAAAGATTTATCTCACGCACGGTAGAGATTGAAATTCGTTCTGTTCGTTCTGAGTAGAAAAGTATTCCCTTTGGGTGATGGAAAATTAAGATGCCAATCACGATTCAAAGCGACACAAATGGAGCGATGAAAGATTTTAAAATGCTTTTCTTTATTTCCCATTCTAAATTTCGTATATTCGGAACAATAATAAAGGAAAAAATACAGAAAGAAGTAGAAAATAATAATTAACTAATTTCATTATTCAGAAAACGACGAATTTTTAAGTACGCATGAAATTAGAGACATCTCCTATTTAGGGGTGTTTCTGGTTTGGGCTTACTGGGTTTTCGTCGACCTTCTGGATAACAAATCAGCGGGCATCCCTTTTAATTTTGCCCAGCTTCACTGGGAGTAAAAAAATGTGCAAGCACCAGCTTCTCGACCTCGATGAGCTTCTCAAATCACTCGATGAGAGCGACAAATTCAAGATGAAGATTTTCGATCACCTGCGTGGAATTTACCCGATTTACAAAGTCTATTTGGATATTGACGAGGATAATGTTGAGCAAAATATTGACACAGAACTAGATGTTTTACTGCAAATTCATCATTTGTCCATCGATATTCTGAGATGCTATCAAATCCTTTTGGATAAACCCACGACTTGGATTTTAAATTAGAGGGAATATTTAAGAGACATCTCACCTAAAAGGAACCCTCTTGGATGAGAACAAAATTAAAACCCACGAAGTGTGTATGGAAGCCAATCACGGGGCAAAGCGAGGTATGGAGCGATAAAAAGAGAGTGGTGCTTTGCAGAGTTTAAAGCCCACGAAGTGGGTTAGATGCCGATGCCTTTGTAGATTATTTTTTTAGAATTGCGAATTTCTTCGGACAGGCAATTTTTACCATCGACAACTACTTTGACATTATTTTTTATAAGTTGCTCTTCTGTTATTTCTGTGAATATTTTGTGATTGGTGGCAATAAAAATAGCTTCACATCTGGTGAGTAGTTCTTCTAAGTTGCTTACATCTGAGAAATCTGGAAAATAAGGATCGTAAGATTTTAGTTTTGCACCACGCTCAAGCAGGAGGTTTTTAACTTTTAGTGCCGGGCTCTCACGCAAATCTCCAATGTCAGCTTTGTAGGAGAGTCCAAGAAGTCCAATCTGAGTTCCTTTGATCGGCTTTGCTACTTCGTTGAGCTTTTCGGCAAGAAGATCGACCGCATAGGCGGGCATTGAGTTATTTATTTCACGAGCAAGTTTCAGGAATTTATGATCAAAGCCGCTCATCTTTGCTCGTTCGATGAGATAATAAGGATCGACGGGTATGCAATGGCCACCCACTCCACAGCTTGGGAAATGTGGCATAAAGGCAAAGGGCTTGTTTGATGCTGCTCGAATAACAACATCTATGTTAATGCCCAATACATCGAAGGATTTAGCAAGCTCATTTACAAATGCGATATTGATGTCACGAAAAGTATTTTCGACAATTTTTGTAGCTTCGGTTGATTTTATATCTGGCATTTCATTGATTTCACCACTGATAAATTCTCTGTAAAAATTTGCACAGATTTTCGTCGCTCTTGCACTAGATGAACCCACGTTGCGTGGGATATTATAAACATTCCATTCTTCATCACCAGGATTAATTCGCTCAGGGCAATGTGCCACATCAAAATCTTCTCTGCATTTTAGACCGCTTTTCTCTTCGATTAGCGGTATCACTAGCTCGTCGCAAACGCCAGGGTTGATTGTCGATTCGATAATTATAATTTGGTCTTTCCGAAGATATTTGCAAATTAGTTCCACAGCCGATTTCACTGGATTAAGGTCGGGCAGATAATCGGCACCAACAGGGGTTGGTACACAAACTATATAAATATCCGAATTATCTATTATATCGGGATTATCCGAGACTTCAAATTTAATTTTTTGTATGTCAAGCTCTGCCCGGGCATCGTCTATGGGAGATTGTCCGCTTTGGATTGTATTGATTTTTTCTTTGTTTGGGTCATAACCAACAATTTCATGGGAACTTTCCATGGCAACAGCACAGGCAAGCGGGAATCCCACATAACCAAGACCTAGTATGGATATTTTCATATTTTCTCTCATTATTTTTTTGCAATTTAATCAATTATTCCCTTTATGCTTAATAAGTCCAAAATGTTTGAAAAACTATTTTTAAATTGAATGCTTAATAAATGATAATTATAAAAAATATATTGATTCTAAGCCTCGCTCTGGTGATGGCTTTAAATTTTTCTTCGGCTAAAGAAAAATTAAGTTCGGAGTTGCCCGATTCGCCAGAGATTAAACAATACAATTCTGTGTCAAACTTCTACCCAAATCCCTTATCGCAGCGATTTGGAAAAATTGATATTTTAGTGCATAAAGAAGCCACAGTCTCTTTGAGATTATACAATATTAAAACTAAATTAATTTCGAGTAGTTGCAATGGCGAGTTTAGTTTAAAAATAGTAGGCAAGGAAAAAGAATACACCAGTGACAAAAATATTTTGCCAAAAGGACATTACCAAGCCGAAATGACTTTTGGATCTGGCTTGTCTTCGGGAACCTATATTTTAATTATTGAAATTGGAAGTGAAGTTTTCTCCAGAAAAATATTATATAAAAGGTAAGTTATCACTTCTCTCCTCATTTTCATAACGTTTATATTCTTTGCAAAAGTTAGTTCTGCCCAAGAGATAATGCAAGAAATCATGGAGGTGAAAGGTCCCCAAGGGCGTGAGTTTTGGATCTGCTTTATGAAAAATCATAACGATCCCGAACGCATGACAAGGGAGACCATGCTTAATCTGGAGCTTTTCATCACATCGGAAAAAAATGCAGAAGTAAGGATTGATATAGATTCATTGGCATTTCATGAAACTATTTGGGTCAAGAGTGGTCAGGTGGTGAAGGTAAAACTGTCCCCTTTGGCCGTACTCAATGATTCGGAAGTGATAAAAAAGGGGATGGCCGTCCGTGTTCGTTCCGATGAAGACATCACAGTCTATGGTCTCAACAGACGGAAGCTAACAACAGATACTTTCTTGGCACTGCCACTTTCGGTCATTGGCAAAGAATATCTTGCAATGTGCTATGACGTATCTGTTGGACTGATGAGCCAGTTTGCAATAGTTGCTAGCAGGGACAGTACGAAGGTTGAAATTATTCCTAGTGTAGTTACAAGAGGCGGAAAACAAGCCGGCGATACGATAAATATTATACTGAACAGAGGGGACTCCTATTTGGTATCGGCAGAGAACCTACCCTATGCTGAAAACAAATGCGACCTAACTGGCTCTTATGTGAGGGCTGACAAAGCAATATCATTTTTCTCAGGCCATGAATGTGCGTACGTTCCCAGCGATGTGATAGCCTGTAATCATCTTGTAGAACAACTCCCCCCGACAAATGCTTGGGGCAAGAAATATTATCTCTCTGCATTGCAAAAAAGATCAAAATATGCCTTTAGAGTCTTGGCAAAAGAAGATGAAAGTAAAATATTTAGAAATGGGAAATTAATAGGTACTTTGAATAAAGGACAATTCTTGGAAAGAATATCATCGGAGGAAGAATTTATCTCCAGCTCAAAGGCAATCTTGGTTTCACAATATGCTCACGGCTTTGCGGGAGGGGATTCCATTGGCGACCCGATGATGTTGCTCATCAGCCCTGCCGATCAGTATTTAAACAAGTACCGCTTTGTCACCCCAGTGTCTGGTTCTTGGGAACATTTTATCAATATCATTTGCCCAAACGAAGCGATTAACTCTATTGTCTTAGACGGCGTGAGTGTGCCACACGAAAAATTCAAGCCGATAGCCTCTTCAAATTATTCGGTAGCCTATCTCAAGGTTGCTTATGGCACTCACGAGATTAAGGGTGATATGGGCTTTGGGCTTTCTTCCTATGGCTTTGGTTTTGGCAAAGATCAGTTTGATGCCTATGGAAACGTAGGTGGGCAATCATTTAAAATTCTAAAAGCCACACTAGACACTTCTGCACCCTACTTCCGATACCAAGTGAGCAAATCAGGGGCCAGCATTGATATTTTTGACGATGGCACAAGCGACGGAGGAATTAGGCTAATCAAGCCAATGACCCAGGACAATGTCAATTACGGCTCTCTTCCATTAGATATTGGAACACCACACCAAAACATAAAAATCAGAGTTCAAGACACTGAGCAAAGTGCTCGCATTGTCTTTTATTCTGAGGACATGGCGGGAAACTCCAGTATTTTTTCCGTCTGCTATGGATATAATTACAAGAATAAGAAATTTGAATTTACAATAGAAGAGGGTTCGCAAAATTGTAAGTATTACTCAAAGTATGAATTTTCTGTTTCTTTTGCAAACGAGATTGGAACTAATCAAATTGATAATAATGCTGGGCTAGAAACCCAAGGTGATTTTTCTGGTAAATCAGCAAATCAAACAGATGTTGGAATAGAGTTCACCTATTCAATTCAGAAAAATCTACTTCTTGGAACCCGTTTGTCTTTTGCAAAAACTGATTGGGAAATTTCTGCCCCAGATTCTGTTTCTGGAGAGATTACAAATCCAATCACGGGTGAGCTAATCCCTCATCAAAAAGCTGGGTTTATAAACATTGATGGTCCCAGAATTGATCTCACTCTATTTGCACAATATTTCTATTACAAGCATCTCTTTGTGAGCCTTGGTTTGAGAACATATCTCTTGACTGGGGAGGCGGTTTATTCCAGAAGAACAATCTATCCAGATTTTATAAGCGGCGATGAGGAAATCCTAGACGCTGATTTGGACATTAACAGAACGCAGTTTCTTGCTTCAATTTCTACAGGGATTCGTTTGCCAATTAATTACATGTTTGACATCTCAGCCAATGTTTCCTATAATTATCCGTTTACCCATATTTTGGGAAGTGATTGGAAATATGAGTTCATTGGTCTGAGGGCCGCAATTATTTATAAATTTTGATTATGTCTAAAGTATTTGTAATATTAATATTTATTTTTCTGTTTTTTGGACTTGCAACAAGATTGCTAAGGAAATTTCTTCCTGGTTTTATAATGAAAAAAATGGGAAATGTAAACTCTGCCTTTGTCTCCAAAGATAAAAAAAAGCAAAAAGACATTATCTACCAAAAAGATGACGTGGTAATAATGAAGGGCGAAGCAAAAGAGATCAAAAACGAAAATAAACCCAACAATCAACAGATATAAAAAAGTATATATATGAATGAGCTAAAGCCATTATACGAAAGTAATCTCCAAGGCATAAAATTGCTGGCAAGAGGGAAAGTTCGGGACGTTTACGAAGTGGAAAACGGCGAGGGTCAAAAGCAAATTCTCTTCGTTGCAAGTGATCGTATCTCGGCATTTGATCACCTGATGACCAGCCCCGTGGCCGGCAAAGGTGCGACGCTCAACCAACTATCAAAGTTTTGGTTCGAGAAAACTAGGCATATAATCCCAAATCATTTTATAAGGGATGATTTGAGTCAGTATCCAAGGGCTCTTAATGAATTTTCTTCTCAAATTGAAGGACGGTCAATGTTGGTGGAAAAATGCGAGCCATTGCCCTTTGAATTTGTCGTCAGGGGATATATTGCTGGGTCTGGGTGGTCAGAATATAAAAGGACTGGGGCCGTTTGCCAAGTGAAACTGCCATCTGATTTGGTAAAGTATCAACGACTAGAAAAACCTATATTTACTCCTGCAACAAAAAAAAGCAATGGGCATGACGAAAACATTAGCTTTGAGCAAATGGCAGAAATCCTTGGCTATGAAGTTGCCCATAAATTACGGCGAATTAGTATTGAGCTTTATAATTTTGGGCATGAATTTCTTGAGCCGAAAGGAATTCTGCTTGCCGACACCAAGTTCGAGTTTGGGAAATTAGAGAATGGTGAAATAGTTTTAATAGATGAGCTGATGACTCCAGACTCTTCCCGGTTCTGGAGGAAAGAAAATTACAAAGCAGGGCGAGTGCCAGAGAATTTTGACAAGCAAATCCTTCGTGATTATCTCGAATCAACTAATTGGGACAAAAAATCACCTCCGCCCTCCATCCCAGAAAAAATAATTGAGAGAACTAAAGAAAAATATTTGGAGATTCAAAAAATAATATTATATTGCTGATGAATTTTTTGTAATTCTTTCATGAGAATGAGTCCTGCTTGGAAACGAGCAGGGCTTTTTTTTGTGACGGTTGATTTTATGCAAGATATCAAACACTTAACAGTTTTGATTCGGGGCGGGCGAGCCATTGTCGCAAAGAACCGGCCACCTTATCTTTATCCGATATTATTAATTCGCCTTCTTTAGTATTACCCAGATTCCAATCAATCCCTAACTCAGGGTCATTCCAATCAATGGCTGATTCTGCCTTGGGATTCCAAAGGGCTGTGCATTTGTATTGCACATCTGCGGTCTCACTCAGTGTGAGGAAGCCATTTGCAAAACCAGGCGGTACCCAGAGCAGATGATTATTCTCTTCGGAGAGTTCGGTGAGTAGTGACTTTCCAAGCGTTGGGGAATTGTGCCTAATGTCCAATTCACAAAACAAACACGCTCCACGGCTTACCCGAATTAACTTTCCCATTGGCTCGTCCCACTGGAAATGCAAACCACGTAAGACATTTTGTTGGGAGCGGGAGTGATTGTCTTGGACAAAATTTGCATTAATTCCAATTTTATCAAACTCATCTTTTCGCCAAGTTTCCATGAAAAACCCGCGCTCATCTCCGTAGATTTTTGGTCTAAAAAGAATTAGACCACTCAGATGTTCGGAAATTAGTTCAAGTCCCATAAAAGAATTTTATATAATTCTAAAAATACTAGCTGACAAAGTTAAAATATTTTACTATACTTAACAAGTATTTCTGTATCTTTGTGTGACTACAATATTTCTTATTTAAACAAAAATGACTTCGTGAGTGGAAAAATTAAAATACTATTGATTGAGAATTCTGCAATTGACATTAAAAACCTAAAAAATAATGTAGAGAAAATATTCTCAGATATTCCAGTTCATCACGCTTCGTCCAACACCAGTGCCGGCGAAGTTTTAGCAAAGCTCGAAGACAATATTATCATTCTATGTTCTCACGAAATAAAAAATAATTTCGGCACACCTTTTCTCGAAGATATTAAGAAGTTGCTCCCCCAGAAGAATTATTATCTCATTTCGATGATTAACTCAATTCACGACGGATCTATTGTCACAAGTCTTAAATTCGGTGCAGATGATTTTCTAGTTAAGCCGATTGATATGTCTTTTCTTTTGCCACGCCTTCGTTCTGCTTTTCGTGTAGTGTCTAGTGGGGTTAGCCAAAGAAAGTTCAACGCAAAATATTTTGAGTTAAAAGAAAGCTTTGATCAAGAAATATTAAAAGTAAAAAATATTGTCGAGCTGATGATTAGCAAGAGGTCACCTAAATTATCTAAGCGATCTGTAAAAATGCTAAATGCTGCCGAATGGTTGTTAAAGAGATTCTCAGAAAACTACGATGGCGAATATCAAGATTTCAGAAATGCGGTCAGCTTATTTTTCTGTGCTCACTTGTCACTCGATGACAAAAAGATTAACGAGCCGACGACTGCCAATGGGTATTTAAAAAATGCTGAAATGCAAAAAATACCGGGAATGGCTCGTGAGATAATTTCGATGATAAAAGGATTTGAAAAACCAGCAAACATTGTCTATCATACCTATGAAAACCTCGATGGCTCTGGGTTTCCTGATGGCTTGAAGTTATGGGATATTCCCTTTGGCTCGAGAGTGTTGCGGGTGGTAGCAGATTATTATGAATTTTTAGAGCAAGAAAATGGCAAGCAAGACAAAGCACTCGACAGGCTGTCGGCCGAAATTAAACGGGTCTATGACCATACATTAGTTGCCTATCTCGATCAGTATTTTGCCGAGAATGAGAATGATGGCTTTCGTAAAGAAGTGGCCGTGGAGCTGGAAGATTTGCATTCTGGGCAAACTACTTCCCGGAATATAATCACCTCTGAAGGGCTTGTTTTACTGGGGCGTGACACCAATCTTACGGGCGATATTCTTACTCAAGTGAGGGATCAGACAAGAGAAAAAGGGGTTATTGGCAGTATTTATATTTATGACATAGAGCTTGATAATAAGAGTGGAAATGAAGAAGAGGGCGATTAATCTGTCAGTCAATAATTTTAATTAATTCATTATTTTTATACATTTCTAATGCTTTTTTTCTGTCTATTTTAAATTGATTATCTAATTCTTTTGGAAAATAATAATACTCATCCGGCATTTCATATTTAGCTATTTTTGTATATAATATTTCTTTTATCTCATTGATATTTCTGGGTTTATCTAGTTTTATTAGACATTCAGGACGTTTGCCATATATATTATTATCAACGGCTATAACGCAACAATTAATCACTCCTTTAATGTTTAATAATTCATTTTCAATTTTCTCTGGATGAATATTTTCTCCACCTGAGATGAACATATTATCTTTTCTGCCAATCAGAATTAGTCTACCTTCGGGGTCTAATCTTCCAATATCTCCAGAATGAAACCATCCATTATCATCAGTTAATTTAATTAGTTTATTATTAATTAAATATCCTTTAAATAATGTTTTACCTTTTAATAAGATTTCACCTTCTTCATCAATTTTAATTGAGCGATAATTTAATATATTTCCAGAAGTTAAAATATTATTTAAATCTGAATTAAATGTTGTTGTAATTTGCGAGGACATTTCGCTAGAGCCGTACGAGGTGTAGATTGGAATTTTATTATTATTTGAATATTTAATTAAATTATGTGGAATAGAAGAGCCACCAAGCAAGATAGCATCCGCATTTTTAAATATTTCTAGTACAGTTTTGTTGGAAATTAATTCTTCATATTGTGAAAAGACAAAAGAGTAATTACTTGGCTTAGTCTTTATAATACAGTCGCTTATGATTTCTTTAGCGTAGGTTATAATAATATTTGAGCCAGCAATTAAAGACCTAAAAAGCACCCCAAGTCCACCCACATGAAACAGTGGCAAGGTTAATAAGCATTTAGAATTTGCATTTAATTTAATATTTTCATTCGACCCTAAAGCACTGAAATAATGATTAGAATAATCATGTACAATATATTTCGGACTAGCAGAAGAGCCAGAACTTAATATTATATTAGTGATATTTTTAAGCGTTTTAGCACTTGGATTCGTAAAGTATTCTAAATTATTAATATACTGTTTATTTGCTTTACAATCATTAATAGTGCTTAATAAATAAGCAGGCATTAATTGTAAATAAATATCATAATAATTACTTGAGCAAAATATTTTATTGCAATTTAATTCATTTAATTGCGATTTTATTTGACTTGTATTTAGACGAATATTTAATGGTATAAATATTATTTCGGCCTTAATTAAAGCCAGGGTTAATATGACATAATCGAGGCTATTGCTCGATATAATGGCAACTCTGTCACCCTTTTTAATATCATATATTATAAAATATTCCAGAGTATTATTAATTTTATTTATTATCTCTGAACTAGTGTATACCTTATTTTTATAATATATTGAAAAGCCAATCATAAGTCACTCATAACAAGTTTTAAATTATTTTCTGATACTGTTTTCATAGAATTAATTGCACTATTTACAGATATTTTAAAGTTATTAAAAACAAGTGGCGATTTAAGAATGTCATAAGATAAGTATTTATACGTATCAAATCCATGTGCCGTATCTTTAGAATAAATACTGGCTAAATAAATATAATATGCAAGAGAATAGCCAGACTCAAAAGCTGAACTAAATACTAAATTAATATTATTTGATTTAGCAATAGTATTTATAATATCAATATTTTTTAGTGTTCCAAGAAGTGAAGGCTTAATAATAAATGCACTACATCCTTTATATATCAATAAGTTATGCCATTCTCTAGTTTGATGTATCGTTTCATCCAATGCGTATTTAATGTTATATTCTTTATAATATTTATTTAATTGTGCAGGGTTTTTGAGAGGCTCTTCAATATAATCAATACGAGATATATTTATAGATTTAGCAAATATACTAGCCTCTTTATAAGTCCAAGCCTGATTTACATCGACTCTGATTTTAATATTATTTGACAACTTGTTATCAATAATATTAAATAAATTAATGTCATCATATAAATTATTTCTTCCCATTTTTAATTTGATAACACATAAACTTTTATTACTTAATAAAGATATATTATTAATTATTTTATCATTATTTCCAGTAAATAATGGAGAAATACTAACAACATTATCGGGTATTCTCAGATTAATTATATTTGAATAAAACATTATTTGTTCATACGCCATAAGTAGTAACAGAGGGGTTCTTAGCTTAACTCCACTTTTGAATAATTCTATTTCTTTTGCAATATTATTAGATTTAATATAATTAATAATATTAGGAATATTCTCTTTGTGCAATCCATTAAATGGTGATATTTCTCCCCAAGAAATACCTCCTTTTGCATCATAATATTTTAAAAACAAGCCCTGACGATTAACCATTTTATTGCCTAGCATTAACAATTCATCTTTTAAAGGAATATCATAAGCGAATAAATCTATTTTATTAATTTTAGACAAGGTTTATGGCTGTCGAGTAAATTTATTAAAATCTGGCTTTCTTTTTTCGTTATAAGCATTTCTTCCTTCCTGCCCTTCATCGGTCATATAGTAAAGCATAGTGGCGTTTCCAGCCAATTCTTGTAGCCCAGTTTGCCCATCACAATCTGCATTTAAGGCAGCTTTTAAACAGCGAATTGCCATTGGCGAATTATTTAATATTTCTTTGCACCATTTAATGGTCTCATTTTCTAATTCTTTCAAAGGCACTATTGTATTAATTAAACCCATTTCTAGTGCTTCTTTTGCATTATATTGACGGCATAAAAACCATATTTCCCTCGCTTTTTTCTGCCCTACAACTCTTGCCAAATATGATGAACCAAATCCGCCATCAAAGGATCCAACCTTAGGACCTGTTTGTCCATAAATTGCATTATCGGCACTGATAGTCAGATCACAAATTAAATGGAGAACATGTCCACCACCAATAGCATAGCCTGATACCATTGCTATGACTGGCTTTGGTGAGGTTCTGACCTGACGTTGGAAATCTAGAATG
>JAJRPT010000152.1 GCA_024280675.1 Bacteroidota bacterium | reverse complement strand
TTATCAACGCAAAGCACCCAATCACAATGCTAGCAATTGCAATGGGGGTGAATATTTTCTTGATAGAATGACTATCTTTAAATATTATATTGTCTATTTGATTAAAAGCCACTAATCTTCTGCCCAAATAGTGCAAAGATGCTTCATCGTCTGGATAGTCTGCATTAGTGAATCAACCGAAAGCCATTCGGTGACCGAGTGGAAATTCTGCCCACCTGTGAAAATGTTCGGACAAGGCAATCCCATCTCCGTCAGTCGTGAGCCATCTGTTCCACCACGGATTGGTTCCCAGATTGGATTTAGCCCAGCTCGTTTTGTTGCTTCAAACAAATGATTGCAAGCCTTTGGATTTTCTTCGAGTGTTACGAGCATGTTCCTGTACATTCTCTTGTACTCAATCTCCAACTTTGTATCAGGGAATTTCTCCTGTACTTCCGCCATTAGATTATTCAAAAAATCATGTTGAGTCTCCATTTCCCTGTCGTTAAATGTGCGAAGCAACAGCATCACTTCGCTTTTGCCCACAAGCCCCTCGCAATGATGTGGGTGTATGTAGGGTTCGTGTCCTTGGGTTGATTCTGGTGCAATTTCGATTGGTAAGCGGGTGATAAAATCTGCAATAGCCCTCATTGAATTAACCATCACACCTTTTGCTGTTCCGGGATGTATCTCACGACCTGTTGCCCTGAGCCAAGCATGGTCTGCAGAAAATGTTTCTTTGTTGATTACCGGTGGCATTTCCCCATCGATTGTGTAGGCACACTCGCATCCAAATTTTTCAATATCAAAATCATCGACCCCACGTCCAATTTCCTCGTCAGGAGTGAATGCGATTCCAATCTCACCGTGGAGCACATCTGAATTTCCCATAAAATATTTTACTAGTTCCATAATTGCCGCAATCCCAGATTTATCATCGGAGCCAAGCAATGTAGTGCCGTCACTTGTGATTATTGTGTGTCCAATACATCTGGACAGTGCGGAGTTTTCATCATATTTCAATACAATTCCACCCTCCCCAATCTCAATATCCCCGCCGCAATAATTTTGATGAATCTGCGGACTCACACCCTCACCAGGTGCGTCGGGCGAGGTATCAACATGTGCCACAAATCCAATCTTTGGGACTTTCCCATAATTGGGATGTTCTTTTGGAATATTGGAAGGGACGCTTGCGTACAAATAACAAGTGGCTGTTAATTCTGCATTTGTGACGCCCATCTGGTGCAGTTCTCCAAGCAACATTCTCTGTAAATCAAACTGACGTTGTGAGCTTGGAATTGATAAAACGGCAGGATCAGAGCTTGTATTAACTCTGGCATATCGGACGAAACGCTCTATTAAATCTCTGTATATTTTCTTTTCTTTCATATTCATTCAATTATTTTAATGATCTTTTACCGTTTACCACATACAAATACTTTATGCCATGGAGTTCTAACTCTATGTCTTGATTCTCCGATGTTAATTTTGGGATGATAATGCCACTGGAACTATTTTTAATGTCTTTATAAGTAATTTCTGCATTAATCTTTGAAATATCTACTTTTTCCAGCTCAGACAACCCGCCTTTGAGAAGCACATCCACAGTGCTTGGTTGAATCTTAATGTTTTTAGAACCATGACCTAGTATGGTGAGTTGGACATTCTCAACAATTATTTCAGCTTTCTGCTCAATAACATTGGTCAAAGTGATGAAATCAATGTCTTTTTTGATGATTGAAGCAAGAGAGTCTGAGAGTTCGACCTTTAAGCGACTGCCCCGGGTGAGACCTTTTAAAAAGAATGGTTTAGTGTTCCAATGTTCGATATCTTTAATTATATTTTCATTGCCACGGATCCTCACCTGTTGTGGCTGAATTTTGTGCTCAGATGTAAAAATGAAATCTGAATGAGTGGCCAGCTCGCCAACAAATCTTACATCTACTTTCTTTTCCAGAATCCTACCAGTAACTAGGTCAATTCTTGTTGGCAGCACATCTCTTGTTTCTACATTGGTCAGATATTCGGTGGACTTAATCATTTCTTGCCGGCTTATGGAATAGTCTTTTAGATTTTTCTCCGTGCTAAGATCTACTTTGCAAATCTTGGCACTATTGAAGAAAATTAAATTAAACAAATCCCAACCAGATCCCCTTAACTCCAAAGTAATCAAAGAAGGTACGTTATTTTCGATAGCACGGTCAGAGGGCAATTCAATAAAAAGTGGTACTTCTACAAAAGTGATATAAGAATCATTGAGCGATGTGTATCCCCAAAGAGCAAAAGCAAAAACTAAAGCTCCAATGAAATTACCCGATATTTTAAATTTAGCCATCTTGATCAATTATTTTTTGATATTTCTCTTCCCACGCCCGTGCTTCTTTCAGCAGATTCAAGAAATTTATGGAAAAATCAGAATCATTAATTTTGCTATTATGAAGATTTAAATATTTTTCTTGTTCTTTTTCATAATGGGCAATCGCTAATTTAATGACTGCAATTTTAAGTTCGGCAAGTAAATCAAATTCGGTGGATAAATTAAATGCTTCTGCCATTTTTAGTGGCATATCAAGTGGGAAAATAATAAAGCCTGCAATTAAATCCTTGTACATGTTCCCAATCTCATCATCTGATTCAATCTCATCGAAAATACTTCCGCTGTTATTTTCGTATTTATATACAATTTTAAAAATGTTTTTAGTTTCTTGCGATTGCACATATTTGTCAGAGAAATCATATTCGGAAAGATTTTTCAAATTAGCAAAGTCCTGAAGAGCGTACCTGAGGACGCATTGCTCTTCTGCTGGGATATTATCAATTAGCTTAAACGTTTTCCCAAGACTGGAGCGAGCTTGCGCGAGGGAAGTGTTTTCAGCTAAATTAAATTGCGCATCATCGGGTGAGTGTTTGGCTTTGGATTTATGTTGATCATCTTTTTGATTCCTAGATTTAATCATCTTGGATTCTGAGTAAACAATGTCTATCTGATTGGAAGACAAGGCAAGCTCTTGGGCAATCCTTGAGATGTAGTGGTCATGTTGGAGAGTGTCGGAAATTTTATGGACAGAGCCGACAAGACTTCTAATGAGATCAGATTTGTCACGTGCCGAATCAAGAGAATGATTTCTTTTGAACGCTCTTACTTTGAATGCAACAAAATCAAGTGCGTCGCCAAGATATGAATTAAAAGTATTTTTCCCTTGATTTTGTATGACAGAGTCGGGATCCTCGCCCTCGGGCAAGTGGACAACCCTAACCTCCAAGCCCCCCTCTAGTGCGGTGTCAAGTCCTTTGCCTGCAGCTTTCACTCCCGCATCATCGGAATCATAAATGAAATATATTTTATTTGAATAGCGGGTTATTAGGTCAATTTGCCCGCCTGTCAGTGCCGTTCCGCTGGAGGCGACTACGTTCTTAATTCCCGCCTGATGCAGGCTAATCACATCGGCATAGCCTTCAACCAAGATGGTCTCCCCTTTGTTTCGCATCTCATTTTTTGCGTGAGATATTCCATAGAGAGAGTTTGATTTGTCATAGAGTGGACCTGAGGGCGAATTCACATATTTTGCAGATTTCTTATCATCTTCCAACTGCCGTCCACCGAATCCGATAATCCTTCCTAAATAATCTTTAATTGGAAAAATTGCCCGCCCACGAAAACGGTCGTAAATTGTTCCTCGTGCGGACTTTGCTAGGATTCCTGATTCGAGCAAAATTTCATCGTCATACCCAGCCTTACTCAGATATTTGTGAGTCGATTCCCAATCATCGGGCGAATACCCAAGCCCCCACTCGACTATAGTCTTGTAATTAAAGCCACGTTTGATAAAATATTCTAATGCAAATCCGCCACGTTTTCCCTTTGCTTTGCTTTTGTCTTTTAATTGCTTTGTATAAAAATCTGAAACTAGATTATTTATTTCTCTTAGCTTTTCTAATTTATTTTGTTTTTTGGGATCTGCTTTGTTCTTTTTTAGCTGCACGCCAATTCTATTTGCTACCAGTTCAACAGATTCTGGAAAGCTCATGCCATTGATTTCCATCAAGAATCTGAAAACATTCCCAGCCTTGCCAGAGGAGAAGTCTTTGAATATTTGCTTCTCTGGAGAAACTACAAACGACGGAGTTTTTTCGTTGGTGAAGGGAGAAAGGGCAATGAAATTGCTACCCCGTCGCCTTAGGCTCAGGTATTCACCGATGATTTCTACAATATCGGACTGACTCTTTATATTATCTATTGTTTCCTGCTCTATGTACATTTGCTTTTAGCGTATTCTAAATTCTTTTTGGTTTATCTATTTTGAATGGACTTTCAATATTGCCGGTGTTCAAAGTTCCCTTTGGTTCAAATAATAGGACTTCTGCCTCATCTTTTGCGATTGGGCGATGGTAAACTCCACGAGGCACAATCACAAATTCTCCTTCTGAGATAATTTCGCTACTTTCATCATACTCCATCACAAAAGATCCAGAGACAACTAAAAACATCTCGTCTTCATCCTCATGGACGTGGCGTGGGAACTCTCCTTTGAATTTAGCAAGTTTAATGTGTTGTCCGTTCAACTCGCCGACAATGTGCGGAGTCCACGCTTTTTCAATCAATTTGAATTTACTGGCAATATTTATTTTCTTCATAGTTCATCCACTCTTTGCTTGGCACTTAACCACCTGTTAA
>JAJRPT010000151.1 GCA_024280675.1 Bacteroidota bacterium | reverse complement strand
GGCAAAAACAGAATCTTGGGCGAAATCATTAGCATGAGCAAGCATTGGCATTGCAAAGCTAAGTTCATCCGAAATTTTAGTAGTGAAGTATTGACCAATATCTGGATATTTTACTCTGGAGAATGTATCAGAGGATATTTTTATGGATTGCAAACCCTTGTGCTTAATATTTTTATCAATCTCTAGTGTGTACCCAGCCGAACGCACAGAATTAGGAAATGACCAAGACTCTTTACCCTCTTCAAAAGAATTATTCTTTATCTTTAATTTCCTTTCATTCGGGGTGTCGGGCGAGACGACAAACTCTATATCGTCAAACCAAGCACTTCCCTCTCCAGAAAAGACACAGCCGAGGCTTGCCTGAATTGCATTTTCTGGCAATATTGAATCTGCCACAAATTTTGCCCAATCTCCATCTCGAATTGGATTGTCGAACATATAAAGATTCAACTCATTATTATCATCGCCCAAGATTCTAGTCCAAAGTTGAGCATTTGCGGCGGCTCCATCGCCCTCGACCTTAACCCAGGCCGACCAACGGAATCTCTCGCCGCCATAGCCGCTTACAGTCTTGTGCTGCATTAAGACCGCTTCACGTCTTCTGTCAGATTTATAAATATTCTTAAAATCAGACCATGAATATCCGCTCTTAAACTCGCTGGGAGCTCCTGTATATTTCTTGCAAAAAACATATTCGTCGAATTCCCCTTTGGCAAAATCATAGGAGTTTAGCAGGATAGTATTCACTTCTTTGCCAATCAAGAAATCCCCACCGCCCGTAACCACATCCAGCAAATCTTTTGTCTTGCTGGATGGGAATTTGTCACCTGAAGACAGAAGGCTTTGGATTGAGGTTCGTAAATGAGCTTCCATGTTTAGTGAAGCTATTCTGGGATTCGGATAAAAATGTTTTAAATATCCATAAACTTTTGCAAATGAGAGCAAATCATACAAGTTCCTGTCGCTTAAATCGACACCATTTAGATCTTCATAAGACACAGGATCAACAAATTCAAGTCTTACATTATCAAGCCAAAGTGTTCCACGTCCTCTTAGAATAACCCCCATACTAAGTTTCTGAGCAAAGTGAGAAACTGGCAACTCAAGAGAAAAAGTCTGCCATTGTTTTTGTGAAATCTCTCCTTTTTCGCTCATCTTTGATTGGGCTTGACTACGGGGTGTCTCGTATTCTTTGAACCAAAAAAACGCAGAGCTAGAGTCATCAAGCGGTTCAAATTTAATGTCGGCAGATAATCTGAGATTTCTTCCTCTATAGCTCACCGCATTGAAGCTCTGAAGGGCAGAGCCTTTCATCCCTGGTATTGACTCAAGAAAATTAAAAAGCACGAGTGATTGCCCGCCCGATGCGTGTCCACTTGTATCGATTGCCATCTCATACTCAAAACTTCTGCCCGCCTTGTCCATTGTCCATCCGACTGGAACAGTTCCTGCTGACCCCATCTCGAAATCTAGATTATAGGGTTCAAAAAAAGCAGGGTTTTCAAATTGTGAATGTGCAAAATATGTTGCCAGAATAAAAAGGAGGAAAATATACTTCATGTTTTAATTAATTATTGGAAAAGAAAAATTCATTTACATTCGTTTTTATCGGAATGCAATTTACAAAAGCCCATGACATAAATAAAGAAAAGCATTTGTAAAATTGTTAAAAATAATACTGGTCAGTCTTGTCAAATCTCAAAAGAACTTAGTCTTTGTAGAAGAGCTTGTATACTAGAATACCAGATTTGTTTCTTAATTTAAGAAAATATATTCCTGGGCTAAGATCAGAAAAATGAGTAATCAACTCAAACTGGTATAACATAGGCTTGAGGTATTTTCCAGAGAAAATATTTTTAACCACAATTCCTTGAACATTTACAATATCGAGATTAATTCTTTGGTGGGAAATGTTCTCATATTCCAAAAACAGTTTATCGTGAAAAGGATTTGGATAGGCTCTAAGTTTTGCAAATGGACTGTCTAAACTGGTATTTAAACTATCTGGCTCAACCTTTGCTGTCATTATATACTGAACACCCGACTCCCTGCGTACCCAAACTGGACGAATTATGCTCTGGTGGGCAGATATATTGTTATAGTCTCCAAAAAAATGTCCTTCACTCGGGGCAAAGGAACTTTCGCTAACTTTAAAATTCTGGAATGATTCGCCCTTATCCTTTGAAACTGCCATATAGACATCGGTTTGATTGCCAAGATGCTCCCGTCTGTCATAGAATACAAACCAGATGTAACCCGTGGTCTTATCGACATCCATCCAGGTAAGGAATTGATGATTGCCAGAGTTATCATCATTTACTCTGGTTTTCTTGCTCCAAGTCTCGCCCTTGTCACCAGACTTTGAGAACCAAATGTCTGTGTCGTCGAGACCATTTGTCTGATCTGACCAGTTGAGATAAACAGTTCCATTGTCATCACCTGTGAAGTAATCTGCCTTGACTATAGGAAATCCATTGCAACGACCCAATCCCGGAACCGAATAGTTCCAACCGCCCACGTGGTCGTGAATTTCCCTCTCTTCAGAAAACCAAGTCTCGCCCTCATCACTTGAGCGTTGCATCCACAGTTTACTGTCGAATGACCAAACAACTATAATTGTCCCATCGGGAGTGACGGTGGGCAGGGCACCTTCGGTAGTCATATCAGAATCAATGCAGTCACCCTCAAACTTGCTCAGAGTAGTGGAAGAGCCCCAAGAATCACCACCATTGGTGGATTTGGCAAATAATATGCGGGAACGTTTCTCTGGGTTGCTTGACCCGTATTGGTCAAATTCTGTCCAGCTCATGTAAATATTGTCAGTCTTTGGGCAAAGCACCATCCATTGTTTGTCTTGTGCTTTTGTCCCGCTTTTTTTCAAATATACCCCATCGGTAAAAGTTGAGCTTTCTCTTTTGAAAGTTTGTGTTACAATCCTGTCTATCCACGAGCCATCAGGGTGCTGGTCTTTTGGAGGATTGGAAAGATGTGAAAAAATAAATTCTCCATTGGCATTAGTAATTATACAAGGATCGCCCCAAACTCCATAGGATGATTCTAGTACATGGGATGTCCAGCTTTCCCCAGCGTCTGTTGAATAATACCAAAATTTAAGATTAGAGCCAGCCATTATTTCATTTATATTCTCAGGATTAATCCAAATTGAAGGCTCATTTGCACCTTTGCCAGTCACACTTAAATCATTTATTATAATATTCTTATGCACTCCAAATGATTCCGAAACTATTAATAAAAAAAATATTAATAGTTTCATTATGCTTTTGTTAAAAATAATCATATTTTGGGAAATAGAGAATTTATTAAAAATTAAAGATAAGAAATTATGTTTTTTTACTCGCCTTTATTTTACTATTTAATAAAAATTATTCTTTTCTAAATAATGTGATTAACAAAAAATGCTAATTAAGGAAATAAACTAATGAGTTTGAACAAAGAAACGGTAGTGGGTGTGCTAGGGGCGGGCAAAATGGGTTCGGCAATCGCTGAACTTGCAGCCGTCAATGGACACAGAGTGATTCTAGTGGATTCAAAGGCACAAGCACTCGAAGGATCAAAAGAAAAGCTAGCAAAAAAGATGTTGGCACTTGTCCAAAAAAAAGAAATTACTGAAGAGCAATCCACAGCATTACAAGAGCGGATTGAGCGAACAACTTCCCTTCCCAGATTCCGTGAATGTGGCTTTGTTGTCGAAGCAATTATCGAAGATCTGGACATAAAGAAAAAAGTATTCTCAAAAATGGAAGATTTTGTCAAAGCAGACACTGTCATTGCCAGCAACACATCTTCATTTTCCATTGCTTCGATATCTTCTGTTCTTCGCCACCCAGAGCGTTTCTTGGGTCTGCATTTTTTCAACCCAATCCCACTTATGCCTCTAGTGGAGGTCATACCCTCGCTTATTAGCAAAAGCTCTGTAGCAGAGAACACTTACAAGCTAATGAATAATTGGGGCAAAGCACCTGTCCTCTCCAAAGACACACCAGGATTTATAGTAAACCGAATCACCCGCATCCTTTATTCGGAAGCACTTAGATTGCTCGAGGAAAACATGGCCGATCCTGCCACCATCGATTGGGCTGTGATGGAGTTTGGCGAGTTCGAGATGGGACCCTTTGAGCAAATGGACAGCATTGGTCACGATGTCGATTATAAAGCAAGCGAATCTATTTTTGAGCAATTCTACTACTCGCCTCGCTTTAAGCCATCAATCACTCAACTCAGGCTTTTAGAAGCTGGGCTTTTGGGCAAAAAGTCTGGTCATGGCTTTTATGATTATTCTACGGACAAGGAAGAAATTGTACCTTATGCCGATGATGAGCTGGGAGCAATTATCTTTGGTCGTATAATCTCAATGCTAATCAACGAGGCGTGCGAGCTTGTGTTTTTCGGCATTGCAAGCCCAGAGGACATCGAGCAAGCTATGGTAAAGGGAGCGAACTACCCACAAGGTCTGCTCTTGTGGTGCGACGAAATCGGCGCCAATAATATAGTCGATACCTTGGAGGAATTACAATCGGCATACGGGCAAAGATACCAGCCCAGCCCACTGCTGAAGAAAATGGTAAAAGATGGTAAACGATTCTTTGATTAATTTTTTTTAAAGTTTGGTGTAACTAAAATCAGTTTCAACTGTCTATTATAAAAGAAAATAATTTTAATTTATTGAGGAACACTTAAAATGAAAATCTACAAATATCTCATTGTTATAGCTTTGGCTATCTTTTTGTCATCTTGCGTCAAAGAAGAAGACATTATTGGCGGTGGGGATGACGGCATTAATGACCCAGGTGATTTCGTTGCTAACTGCGAGCTACTCACAAGCGGAATTATTCAAGGAACTCCAAATACCGCTGGCTCTGATTATCTAAAACTAAAAGAAGAAATCAACCGAATTGCAAGTGATTTAATCACAGAAGTTCCCGCAACAGACGAATTCAATCCAAATGCTAACCTAGAAAATTATAAAATATTGATGGAGCGAATCTCCAAATGTGAAGATTTAGTGCTGGTGGAAATTTGTTATGCTTGCGATAAATTCCAACAAAGTGCTTCGGTCTTTTCAATTTCTGCAAAGACAAAAGACAATGAGCAAAACACAAGCGTGTACGTCAAAATAAATACTGTAATTCAAGGCGAGCCACTCTTTGTTATCAGTATCACTACAGAAAACCCACTCGGCAAAAAAGATGAAGAAATCACAGCCAATTGTACTTTGCTCGAAGACTTAGTTTATGAAACTAAGCAAGAAGACCCCACCATGCAGAGAATGGTCTACACAGAGCTTGCAAAAGAAATTAACCGAATTGCAAGCGACCTTCCTTTGAACGATGACCTCTCTTGGGATCCTATGTACCACAAAGATAATTTTGCTGCTCTGCTTACCAGACTAAGAGATTGCGATATTTTAATAGTAGAAGAACTCTGTTACGCATGCCCAGAATATTACCAAGGACAATCGGTCTTCAGTGTAGAAATTTTAACTTCCGACAGAGTATACACAAGAAAATATATAACAATGAAAACCGACAATCAAGGCGAAGCGATGACAGTTTCTTGGATTAGTGCCCAAAAGCCATACGGTGGGAACGAGTCAAAGGAAGTCAATTGTCAAGAGCTTTACGGTGGACTCTTTGATGAAAATATAGCTATTTATCCTCCAGTTTCCTATGCCATGATAGATAAAATTGCAAGTGATTTGTTGCCATTCCCAAGTAACAACGACCCAATAGGTCATGCGAAGAATATTGAAATACTTGCAACTAGGATTAACCAGTGTCCAAACCTAGAAGCATTTGTAGGGTGTTATGCCTGCATTAAAACCCTGCCTGCCAAATCTGAGATGTTGATATACGGCATAAGCAGCGACGGGGTTACTATAATCGCAAGTGTTTTGATGACAACGCCCGATGATGGACCAATGACAGTTGCCTCCATCACATACAAGGCGACCGATAATCCCAATGACGGGGAAGTAAGTTGCTCTTCCTTGGAAGAAGCAATTTGGACCGATCACCAGAGCGTTGATGCAAGCGAGCAAACATTACTCGCACCCTTGCTAGACAAAATGTTAGCAGATTTAATTCCCGAAGTGAGTGAGGATGATATTTATGGGCATGAGAAAAACCTTCAAACTTTTGTAGACCGCCTCAACGAGTGCCACAAAATTCTAAAAGCTGAGATTGATTGTTACGCTTGTTTGGAGTCATATCCCCCACAGTCCATTGTTAGCTTGATTCTTTTTGGTGGTCCAAACGGTGAGGATGAACTAGTGGAAGTAGAAATATATCTACTCACCTCGCCCAAGGGAGCGATGACCAGCAGTGTAAGATACAAATAATTCTTTCTCTATATCTACCCCTTCCCACTCTTTTTGAGTAAACGAAAGCCCTTATATCTTCGTGTAAGGGCTTTTTTTTATTTAGCTTCCCAGAAACATCTTTTGGGTGAGACTATTAGTTCTTCCTTTTTCAATTTGTTCATTGATTTTTCAACATCTTTTTTATCCAAGCCAGAGGCAGCTACAATTTCGCCAACCTTCATTGCTTGCCCAGATTCTTTAAGCACTTCCAACACTTTTTCTTTTGACATAAGTCTTTCCTTTTTATTTTTTTTAATTTAATTGAGAAGCCAAATATACAAATTTTTATTACTTTTCCCTATTTCAAATTTTCACTTTCAATTAAATATTAATAAACTTAAAGCTAAATATTAAAATTCGTATTTTTGTTGTCTTTTCCAAAACCTCAAGAAAGAACATTTATTTATGAACACTAAAATAGAAATAATGTCACCTGCGGGTGATTTTTCTTCGATGATGTCTGCTCTTAAATCAGGTGCAAGCTCTGTATACTTCGGAATTGAAGGGCTTAATATGCGGGCAAAGTCATCTAACAACTTCACAATTAATGATCTCGAAGAGATTGCAAGGCGTTGCAAAGAATACTCGGCAAACTCCTATCTGACTGTAAACACTGTGATTTACGATGATGACATTGATTTGATGAGAAAAATTATAGACTCTGCCAAAGTTGCAGGTATCACTGCTGTAATCGGTTCAGATCAAGCCGTAATTGGATATTGTCACTCAGTTCAGATGCCTCTTCATATTTCCACCCAAGCAAACATATCAAACATTGAAGCCATAAAATTCTATTCAATGTTTTCCGATGTGATGGTGCTTGCTCGTGAACTCAATTTAGTTCAAATCAGAGAAATATATGATGAGATTCAAAAGCAAAATATTAAAGGTCCTTCGGGTGAGCTAGTTCGCCTAGAGGCTTTTGTCCACGGGGCCTTGTGCATGGCTGTTTCTGGAAAATGTTATTTGTCGCTCCACCATAACACAAAATCGGCAAACCGTGGTGAATGCACCCAACAATGTCGCAAATCTTACACGGTCAAGGAGAAGGGCTCAGACACTGAGCTTGAGATTGATAATCAATATATTATGTCTCCAAAGGATCTTTGCACGATTGAATTTATTGATGAGATTTTGGAGGCAGGCGTAAGTATACTCAAGATTGAAGGGCGTGGTCGTTCGCCCGAATACGTCAAACGAACAACTGAGTGCTACAGGGAGGCAGTCGATCTTTATTTAAGTGGCAACTACACCGATGAACACAAGGTGAGATTAAAATCTAAACTCGAAGAAGTTTTCAACCGTGGTTTCTGGGAAAACTATTATCTGGGTAGAAAGCTTGGTCAATGGACAGATTCACCAGGTTCGAAGGCAAGGAAAAAGAAAGTTTATTTGGGCAAAGTCACAAATTATTTCTCAAAGATTGGAGTAGCCGAATTCAAAATTGAGTCGCAAGACCTTGAACAAAACACAGAAGTTCTAATCATCGGGTCAACCAGCGGGACGGTGGAGGCAATAGCCAAAGATATTCGAGATGCAGAGTTAAAGCCTGTAGAGATTGTGAAGAAGGGCAATGTGTTCACCTTTGCTGTGGCAGAGAGGGTACGTAAAAATGATGAGCTTTATAAATTAATTCCCTCGGGTCGTATTCCAGAAAAAAGGTATAGCTTGAATGCAAGAACAAATTAAAATATTACGCAAAGAAATTGATTTACTCGATGATAAAATAATTCAATTATTATCAGAAAGATTTCTGATTTCCGGTAAAATAATTGACATCAAGGAATCACATTCAGAAAAAGTATATGACCCAAAAAGAGAAGAAGAGATTATTTCACGACTAACAAAAACCTCCAATCTTCCCCCAAAATCTCTAAGGAGCATATATTCTAATATTTTGGATGAAGTAAAAAAAAGCACATCTCTAACAAAAAGAAATGTACTTAAATAATATTTTATGCAGAAAGTCAGC
>JAJRPT010000150.1 GCA_024280675.1 Bacteroidota bacterium | reverse complement strand
TTGCTCTCCATTTCTGAATATTCTAATTCTGTCATAACTTCTGTCCTTTGGTAATTAATTTTACAAGTTAATCAATACCAGACAGAGTTTAGATTACACCCTCGGAAATGTAAATCTCAGGCTTGTTCTTGTGGTGGAAAATATGAAGATGCTTGGGATAGAAACCCTGATATTATGTTTTAGTTTCTTATATTGGGCTTAGAAGTAACTATGATTTATTACATTAATTATGACTTGTTAAGGTAAAAGTGTCAGAAAAACTGTAAGAATATGTTGCACAGAAACAATAAATCCTTGATAACGCAAGAATATCAAGGGTTTATTTTTCTTGATGTGCACCCAGAAGGATTCGAACCCTCAGCCTTCGGAGCCGAAATCCGATACTCTATCCAGTTGAGCTATGGGTGCAGTGTTTACAAAACTATCTACTTTATTCTCAAATTCAAAATACTTTTTTTTATCAGGTCTTCAGAAATAAGATATTATTATTTTATAGATTCATATTATTAATGTTAATTTTGTTGCTAGTAAAATATTCAGTAATAATAAATGAATTGTGTTAATAAAATCAATAAAAGAAGCAATTTCTGCACTTTCAGAAAAAACTAAAGGCAAAAGAAAAACATTTGTCCTAATAGAAATCCTAGCCCTTATCAGCTCGGCAATCATGCTGTTTATTAGCAAAGAATATTTTATATCAATGCCCGAAGGTGCTGGCTTCTTTGATTGGTCAGCTATTGTTTTTGGAATGCTTACCAACATACTGCTCTTAAATTTTATTCTAGCACTCATACTCTTTATCCCGCTCTATTTCATCAATAAAAATTGGCTAGTTTTTATTGTAGCACCAATATTTTTCTTTCTTTTTAATGCTTTTATTTATACCGATAGTGTAATTTATGCCTTGTACAGATTTCATTTTAACTCAATGATTTGGAGCTTGTTTACCACACCAGGAGCAAGTGATAGCTTCACAATCGGAACTCAAACACTGGCTCTTGCCGCTTTGATTTTCCTTGTGATATTGCTTGTTCTATTTGCCACATTTTATTTTGCAATACTAAGGACAAAGTGGGATAAGCTAGGAAAGAAAACAATAGTCTTCTTTAATATCTTTTTGCTAGTTTTGATTCTAGCTAGTAAAATCTTGTACGCCTATGGAGATGTTGCAGGGATTACAAGCATCACAAGGGCTCATAATATAGTGCCTTTCTATATTCCTTTGACAATGAAAAGAGCCTTGAAGTTCACTCTTGACATTGATCCCGCCACCAATGAAAATATAAAAATATCAAGTACCGGTACACTCTTGTACCCACGAAAAGAACTGGTGTTTAAAGAAAATGGGAAGACACCAAATATAATCATGGTGTTGATTGAAGGGGCAAGATTTGATATGCTGACTCCAGAAATAATGCCAAAGCTAGACAAATGGGGCGAGTCACATCTGAGGATGAATAATCATTTCTCGGGCGGGAATGCCTCACGTTTTGGTTTGTTCTCAGCACTTTATGGTCTTTATGCAACAAGCTGGCATACATTTCTTTCGGAGCAAAAAAGAACCGCTCTAATAGACGAGCTTCAGAAAAAAGATTATCGTTTTGGGATATTCTCATCGACCGACTTGCATTTTCCAGAGCTTAGGCAAACTGCTTTTCTGGGTCTTGCCGACTTTATCAAAGATGATTTTGATTGCTCGCTCATCGAACGAGATGTTCATATTAGCGATGAGATTATTGCCCTTATTAACGAAGAGGACGAGCGTCCTTATTTTTCATTTCTTTTCTATGACGCTTCGCACCAGCCCTATCTTTATCCAAAAGAGCATGAAGTCTTTGAAACACAACTTGACCCTGGTGACATTAATTATATCACATTGGCCGCCAGCAAGAAAAAAAGGTGGGATGCAATGAGAAATAGATATAAAAACAGTCTTCACTATATCGATTCACAAGTCTCAAGATTACTGACCGAGCTTGATAAAAATAATAGATTAGACAACACAATAGTCCTCATCGCAGGAGATCATGGTGAGGCATTTAGTGAGCTGGGCAGACATGGACACAATAATTCATTCTCCCGCTTTCAGACCAAAACTCTAATGCTAGCACACATACCTGGGCAAAAGAGCAAAATATTTAGCCACCACACCTCGCATTATGATTGGGTACCAACAATTTTTGAATTTATGGGCATTGAAAATCCAGCCCAAGATTATTCTCAAGGTCAGTCACTCACAAAAGAAATTAACAGAGGCTATATTTTGATTTCTGGTTGGGATACCGCTGGAATGCTCTTCGCCGATGGAGTTATTGAATTTGGTCATTATAATGCTAAGTCTGGGATGAAGGCGTGGACTTTGGATTGGAAAGAAATGAAAAATCCAGATGCTTTTTATGAAAAACATATATTGGAAATTGGGAATCTAATAAAAGAAAGTGGAAGATTCACCAAATAAGACTTTCGGGTGGCCTTCTGGCAAATCTTAAAAGACAAGCTAGCAGAGGCTAGCACTTGGAAAATTACTTTTTTATTTCCCATACTCGAATATCCAACCAAGAATCGCCTGTTTGAAAGATGGGCTGTTCATTTGTTTTCTTTGTGCAATTTATGATATTAGGGTGATGATGCCACGGTTCGGTAAAAGTCCAAGTTCCATCTTCGGATTGCTTTGCCGTGATTGTGACGTAATAATCAATGTCATAGAAAGAAAATATGCTGTCTAGGTCTTGAGCCTTTAGAATCTCTAAATACTCAAAATCCATCACCAGCCCCTCTAGTTGGATGACTGGGTTGTCGAGTAAATACCCAGGCAAACCAGCGGCATCGCCCATCGCAATCCTGCCTTCTTTGCCCTCAAAGAACTCCACCAATGCCATTTTTCTCTTGTAATCAATGTTTCCATCAGGTTTTTTTATAATCACATTAGTGCTTATCCAAAGGATAGTAAAGCCTAGTGCTAGGTATTTTAAATACGTGGCATATTTCTTTAGCACTTTGTAATATGCCAAGAAAAAGTATATCGACGATGGAATCAAAATATAAAAATACCAACTCCATAATCCCCAACCACTCTCAAATGAATAATACAAAAGCACAATGACTGGGAAAAATAATAAATACCGAACTTCTTTAACTAATTTCTGCTTGGCAAAGAGAAAATGGCAAAGAGCAAAAAAGAGCATCAGCATCGGAATAAGAGAATATATTACTCTGCCTGGATAGAGATTGAATGCACTCAATAGGCTGTTGAGTACGGGGGAAAATGAACTCTTCAGTTGCTTTGCCGCCCCAGATACCGGCATTAAATGCTCATAGACGATTAAATTGCCCACAAGGTAGATGATTACTGGAATACTTCCCAATAATACAATGCCCATGTCCCGAAAAGTAATTCTTTTATTAAAGAACAAAGACAGATACATAATCATGGCTAGAATTGCAGAATCCAGTCTGGACAATACCATGATTGAAATAACAAAAGATAGTTTGAGTATTTTCTTTTGCTCGTAAATGATTAGGTATAGTGAATAGAGAAAAGAGGGAATCGTTATTATCACCTCCATCCCGCTTTTGCTAATTAATATAATTGAGAGGAAAATACTAATTGAGGCAAAGATGGAATAAGCATCATCGCAATATTTACTGAGTATCTTTTTTAATAAATAATAGGAAATTACAGCAGAAATAATTTGGATTATCGCAATTACATATAAAATATAATCAGAAGAAAATAATTTGTAAAGCCCCGCAAGAATGAATTGCCAAAGAGGGTGGTAGCCGTTAGTCCCGACAATTCCGTTGAAAGAAGAAAAATCATTTAAGACAATGTTTTCCGCTATTTTTAAGTAGTAAAAGAAATCATCTGAGTAAAAAGAATAAACATCATTGCCCGAATAAATGAATCTTGTACAAAAAATTAATACCGAGCTAATGACTACAATTAGATAATCAATTTGTATTTTTTTGGTATTCACGTATTAAATTCTGTGTAAATGTTGGCTAAGTGTTTTTATAAATTTAAAACGTTTTGCACTGAAGGTAATGCAATATGTCAATATCTGTTAGAATTGCCACTAAGTTATCATCTTTTTTGACGATGACAGTTTTTTGGTCAAGCAGTTTATCGGCTACTTTTTCCAGTAATTCATGCGAATCAATTATCTCAAAATTTCGTTCGGCGGCAACGGCGACATTGTCCCGCAGTGAAATTTGACTCTCAAATAGTGGACGAAGAACTTTAGCTTCGGAAATTATGCCCATAATCTCACCATTCGAAATGACTGGCACTTGGGATATTCCATACTTTTTCATTAAGTCTACAGCATCGCCAATCGTTTTGTCGTCGCCAAGACTAATCAAGGACTTATCGCCCTTGTTTAAATGTTCTAGTACATCAGAGATTGAGGCATTGAATGAATTGTCGAAATATCCATTGTCTCTCATCCAGTCATCATTGAATATTTTCCCAGTGTACCGGTTTCCACTGTCGGGTAGGATTACGATGATTTTCTTTGGTTCTTTTTGCGTTTTAGCATATTTGATTGCACCCACGACGGCTGCCCCACCTGATCCACCGCAATAAATTCCTTCTTTTGTGAGTAGCTTCCGGGTCATGATAAATGATTCCTTGTCCTCAATCATCACCATATCGTCAATCACTCCAAAATCGAGATTGTCAGGGAATATATCCTCGCCGATTCCTTCCAGAACATAAGAATGAGCTTCGACTACTTTCCCTGTGCGGAAGAATGGCTCAAGGATAGAGCCTTCGATATCCACTCCAACAATTTTCACATCTGGCATTTTCTCTTTTAAATATCGCCCAGTCCCAGAAATCGTCCCACCGGTTCCAACTCCTGCCATAAAAACATCGAAATCACCGTCCGTTTGTTCGAATATCTCAGGACCAGTTGAATTATAATGTGCTTCTTGGTTGTCCATATTATAATATTGGTTGGCATAGAATGAATTTGGGGTGGAAGCGGCAAGTCGTTTGGCGACTGAATAATATGATTTTGGGTCGTCTGGTGCGACATTGGTTGGGGTGACAATTACCTTTGCACCGAAGGCACGGAGATTGTCAATTTTCTCTTGTGATTGTTTGTCGGGCAAGACAAATATTGTCTTGTAGCCATTGACGGCGGCACTCATGGCAAGTCCAACGCCTGTGTTTCCGCTGGTTCCTTCGATAATTGTTCCGCCCTCTTTGAGTTCGCCACGCTCGACCGCTTTTTCGATTATATTGACTGCCACTCGCTCTTTGATTGAACCACCAGGATTCATGTATTCGAGTTTGACATAAATTTCTGATTCGACTTCACGAGCTACATTTTGCAGTTTGATAATTGGGGTATTGCCAATTATACCTAAAATTGAATGATTATGCTTTTCCATTCCCATTTTATTATTCCCAGTTTTTGTTATTATTATTTTCATAAAATTAACAAAAACTATGCAAATAAAAGTCACAATGCAACAAAAAACCCAGCAATAATTAAATTACTGGGCAAGGTTTTCAAATCAAACATAATATTTCTGTCATTCTTTGATAATATCGAGAAGCTCAACCTCGAATATCAAAGTAGCCGATGGCGGGATTGATGGCTGGCGACCAGCCGCTCCGTAGGCAAGTTCAAAGGGAATATAGAGTTCGTATTTTGCACCAACTTTCATTAGTGCCAATCCCTCTGTCCAGCCCTTGATAACACGGTTAAGGGCAAATGGAACAATCTTGTCGTCAGGAGTTCCAACATTTGAATCAAATTGAGTGCCATCAATAAACTTACCAGCATATATTACCTTAACCTTATCGCTTGCAGTTGGTTTTGCTCCCGTTCCTTCTTTGATTACTTTGTATTGCAAGCCAGATTCTGTAGTTAGTACACCTTCTTTGCTTTTGTTTTGTTCCAGAAAGTCTTTGCCTGCTTTTGCATTTTCGGTAGCTTCGAGTTCTGCTTTGGCTTGTTGTTTCTCCCGCAGTTTCATTGAAAATGAACGCATGATATTCTGTCGTTCACCTTCATTAATTTTCACTTCTTTCCCTTCCATCACATCTTTGATTGCGCCGGACATAATGTCGATATTGAGCATCATAGAGTCACGAAGCAAGTTTGTCCCTATGTCTGCTCCGATTGAGTAAGCTACTGAATCCTCGAAGCTTACAACTTTTACATTCACATCATTGGAGGATGAGCAAGCAAATGTAGCGAGTACTAAAATTAGTACAAAAGGTAAATATTTCATTCTTTTTCCTAAATATATTGTATAAAATTAATTGTGTATTTGTTTTTATTAAATAATTACGCCACGGTCTGTAAAATTCTTGATTGGCCCTTTGACTTCTGAAAAAGAATTAAACTTCTTCGCCTTCTTGAAGTCTCTCACCAAAAACATTTCCTATTTTCGACTCAATTACAATCTTTTGATAAGCTCGCAATCCAGTTCCCGCAGGAATTAGTTGTCCCAAAATTATGTTTTCCTTCAATCCAACAAGATAGTCTACCTTCGAGGCAATGGACGCATCAGAAAGTACACGGGTAGTTTCTTGGAAGGATGCCGCCGAAAGCCAAGACTCAGTCGTAAGAGAGGCTTGGGTTATGCCCAGCAGAATTGGCTCGGCTATAGCTGGCTCGGCAGATGTAAAGAGTGCTTCTTCTTTGTCTTTGCGTTTTAGGTCATTGTTTGCAAGTCTGACTTTTCGTCTTGGGTAGAGATGACTTTCTTTGAATTTAGAATCACCTTTTTCTGTTATCACAACCATATTTTTGATTGTTTGGTTTTCGTCAAGGAAACGCCTGCGGTTTACATTATCATTTTCAAGTAAGTTTGTGTCTCCAGACTCCATGATTCTAACTTTTTGCAACATCTGACGAACGATAATCTCAATATGCTTGTCGTTAATCTTCACACCCTGCATTCGGTAGACCTCTTGTACTTCATTTACCAAATATTCTTGAACTGAGTGAGCACCTTTGATCCTCAAAATATCATGTGGGTTTATAGGACCTTCGGTCAGACGGTCGCCCGCACGGACAAAGTCTTGTTCTTGAACCAAAATATATTTGCCAATGGCAACAAGATATTCAATTTGAGTTTTACCATCCATCGAAGTAACTAGCAGAACTCTTTGCCCACGCTTTGCCTTCTCGAATGAAACTAGCCCGTCAATATCGGAAACAACGGCTGGGTTCTGGGGTGCACGGGCTTCAAACAATTCGGTAACACGTGGCAGACCACCGGTAATATCACGAGTACGACCCATATCCCTTGGAATTTTCACAAGAGGTGTCCCAACTCCAACATCTTCGAGGTCATCGACCCGGAGCAAGGCACGAGAAGGTATATTATAAGTTTTATAAACCTCGTCATTGCCATCAACTATTTCAATGGAAGGAGATTTTGTGCGGTCACGAGTGTCGATTACAACTTTGGTGATGTGACCAGTTTGTTCGTCGTTTACCTCACGATAGGTGATGTTAAGGATTAAGTCTTTAAAGCGAACCTGACCCGCATGCTCTGATATAATAGAAGCATTATAGGGATCCCATTCGTAGATCATCATTCCTTTTTCGATCAACTGACCATCTCTGATTTTTAATTCAGCACCGTAAGTTGCGTCGTAGTGGACGATGACACGGTTTGAATCAGGGTCTTTGACGTTAATTACACCAGAGCGGGAAACTACTACTTGTTTTTCTTTTCC
>JAJRPT010000149.1 GCA_024280675.1 Bacteroidota bacterium | reverse complement strand
GCTACGCCCGGATGGGCAAGTGGGAGGTGTGGGTGTTTTATATTCTCAACCATGTAAGCGCCGTTATATCAATAGCTGGAGTTACTTTTGTTACGGCAGCACTTTTTTCTTATGTGGTAGAAAAATTATTTGGGCTGAATTTACCTGTCCCACGTTTGAGCGCATTGATCCTTCTTGTGACGATAGCTTTGTTAATTTACAGCAAATATGATTTGCTTGACCGCATTGTAAAAATATTAATATTAACACTTTCGATTGCGACAGTTCTTGCATTTTTTACTTCATTAGACAGGTTCGATATTGTTGTAAGCACTCAGTCTCCCCAGATTTGGGACAGGGTTGGCTTTATGTTTTTGATTGCACTGATGGGTTGGATGCCGGCACCCATTGAAGCGTCCACCTGGGCATCTACTTGGATGATTGAACGGAGGCGGCAGACTGGCTTCATGCCAAACATGAGGCAGGCTCTTCTTGATTTCAATGTTGGATATATTGGCACGGCAATACTAGCAATGTTTTTCCTGGGGCTAGGAGCACTTTCTATTTTTGGCACTGGCGCTGAGATTTCAGGTTCGGCGATTGGATTTACCACTCAATTAATTTCCATGTACACAAATTCTCTTGGATCTTGGTCTGTGGTGGGCGGGTGGATAATTTCTATTGTAGCACTTGCAACCATGGCATCGACAACGATGACGGTTGTTGATGCTTATCCCCGAACTCTGGCATTAAGCCGTGATATTCTTTTCAAGAAGGAGAAAAGCGTAAACGAAACAAATTTATCTTATGTCTATTATTTAGTTGGATTATCTATAGTTGCACTTTTTATCATATACCAATTCACATCTGGGATAAAGGCGATGATTGACTTTGTGACTACGGTTTCATTTCTTGCTGCACCTTTTTTTGCGATAATCAATTATAAATTAATTCTCAGTAAGTACACCCCAAAGAGTGCAAAACCAAATAAATTCATGCACATTTTGTCTGTCACTGGGATAGTATTTCTTTTGGGCTTTAGTTTGTTTTTCATCTATTACAGATTTCTCTTATGAACCGAACAGATAAATTCACTTTTTCATATCTTTGTAGTTGAGTTAATTCGAAATACATAATTTAAAATAAAGAAAATAAATGAGAGCAGTTATCCCAGTTGCGGGCTTTGGGTCACGACTTCGCCCCCACACACATTCCTTGCCCAAGGTATTGTTGCACGTTGCCGGGCGACCAATCATAGCGCACATTCTCGATGAACTAAAAATTCAGAAAATCAACAAAGTAACAATAATTTATGGTTACAAAGGCGAAATGATTCGTGAATATATCGATAAGCATTATGACTTCGATGTCGAGTATGTCGAGCAGACCGAGTTGCTTGGTTTGGGTCATGCGATATGGTGTGCTAAAGATACTTTCGGTGGTGAAGATATTTTAATGATTTTGGGCGATACGATTTTCGATGCAGATTTGTCCGCAGCATGGAAATCTGGAAAAAGTTCAATCGGTGTAAAAGAGATTGATGATCCACGTCGTTTCGGAGTGGTAGTCGAAAATGAAGATGGGTTCATAGATAGGATGGTGGAGAAACCACAAGAATTTGTCTCGAACAAAGCCATTGTTGGGATTTATTATATCAAAAACTCAGATTTACTTTCCGAACAGTTGCAGAAATTAATCGACGAAGAGATCAAGACTCGGGGAGAATTTCAGCTCACCGATGCTCTTCAGATGATGTTGGAATCGGGCGAGGAGATGACAACATTTCCAGTTTCTGGATGGTTGGATTGCGGGAAAAAAGAGACGATGCTGGAGACGAATCAGTTTTTGCTGAAAAAATATAATTATAAATATGATGAAAACAATTTTGACAATTCAAAAATAATTTACCCATGTTTTATTGGTGGGAATGTTAAACTGGTAAATTCTGTAATTGGACCAAATGTTTCACTTGCAGATAGTGCAGAGCTTTTTAGTTGTGAGATTAAAAATTCAATAATTGCCACGGGTTCTAAATTGATTAATGTCAAGATTAAAGATTCTCTTGTGGGCGAGCGTTGTGAAATCAAAGCAAAATATGAAACTGAGATGAAAGATTTGAACCTTGGTTCGGATTCTGAGATAAATTTATATGAATATATTAACAAATTTTTAGAGTGAAAAATGAAGAAATATGTAAACTATGGTTGCGGACTTTGTGCACCTAAAGAATGGGAAAATTATGATATATCCCTATCTCTTAGAATAAAAAAAGTTCCTATACTTGGAACTCTATTAAATGGCTTCTTGCCAGCAGATTTCCCTATTCATATCAAGTATGGCGACATAAAAAAGGGATTGTCTGTCCAAGATAATAGTTGCGACGGAGTTTATTGTTCTCATATATTGGAACATTTAAATCTTGAAGATTTTTGTATTTCTATAGAGAATACTTATAATATGCTAAAGCAAGGTGGAATATTCAGATGCGTAGTTCCAGATTTAGGAGTTTTAATTAATGCCTACACTGAATCCAAAAAAGCAAACGATGTGAATGCTAGTTATCAACTTCTCAGAGATACAGCCCTTGGTCAAGAAAGAAGCCCAAATGGTTTTAAAGAGAAGTTTATATCAAAATTTGGTTTTCACCACCATCTTTGGATGTGGGATGAAGCATCATTGATTAATGAATTGGAAAAAGCTGGATTTAAGAATATAAAAAGAGTAAAATTCAATGACTCAGAAGACACTATGTTCAAGTTAGTTGAAGTTGAATCTAGATTCATAGGATGCTTGGCAGTCGAAGGCTATAAATAACAATAGAAAGTAACGAGTTTAGATTTAGAGCTGTCAGATTAATT
>JAJRPT010000148.1 GCA_024280675.1 Bacteroidota bacterium | reverse complement strand
TATTATTTACATCAATATATGGCCCAACCGAAACGTCGATTGAAAGAGATGGCACACCGCCCTCAAGCTCGGAAGCGACCTGATACCATTTCGAGTGCGAGCAACAGATATGATCTTGGAAGTGGAAATTTGGCTTAGGGAATTTCCCGCCAAAAGCAAATTCATCCAGCAAGATCGAACCCCAGTAATTTCTCATATATGAGCAAAGATCCCGAGCGTAACCTTTCTTCTCAACCGCTTCCAAACATTTTAGAGAAAATTCTTTTTTGAAGGCAATCGACGCACCATAAGGCTCGCCCGTCAGAGGATAGACATCACGCCCAAGTCCTGCTGGAATCGCCCCAAAGCTCCACGCTCCACCAGCCCAACGAAGCCCACCATTAGTTGGAGCTTCCATATAATTCCTATAATACTTTTCTCTTAATTCTTTTGCTTTCGCCCAAGTTTTCAGAGATGCCGTTTTATAAGTTGGTAATTTCAAATTCATTTTATTATTTATTTTAAATTATTAAATATTTTTTTCAATTAATTTCAACGTCATTAAATGGAAACGCCATAATATGGCCTAGAAAAGGTCATCATCGTCAATCATTTCCAAAAATGCTTCAACCCTGATTTTGAATTGTCCAATCGGCACTGTCACATCAAATTCTAAAAACAATGTGCTAATCCCAACTTCATTCAATGCTTTTTTGATGGCTGGAATATCTAGCTCGTGAGGGTCACAGAATTTTTGTTGAATAAGAATTGCACCTTTGACATCATATTTTTTAGCCAGCTCAAGAATGTGAGTGACACGGTGTCTTTCCATCCAATCTTTTGTAGGGCATGGCGGTTTATCCACATACCTTTGGGCGATTTGAACAAGTTTCTCTCCGCCATTCTCTTGCTCGACATTATTCCAGAAATATCTCGTGCCGATGCAATGCTCATCAATTACGATAGTCGAGCCACACTCTTCAACCATATTAACAAAGTCAATATCATCATTCTCCGACCCCAAAATCATAAGTCTAGTATCGGTATATTTTGTGCTGACAGACTTTAGATGTTCGACATATTCTTTCAATAATTTGCTATGCTCAGTTTTGTCGATAAGCTGTTGAGTGATAGCCACTTGCATAGTTTCTTCGCCATTGACAACAGGATTTTCTTCCAGCTTCATATCGTAGATTTTGTGAATCAAGGAGCGGTTTTCGTTCATTACCTCGATTCCACGCTGAATGTCATCTTCGCTAATATCACGCTCAATCCAATTCTCTAATGCTTTTTTAAGATCTTTGTATTCCTCGGCAAGGTAAGGTGTAGCGTGTTCGGTTTGGAGATTCTGAGGTACGGGCAAATAATAACTGAAATCTCTTGGGACGTGTTTTTCCCAAGAAGAATATGTTTGTCTTATGTGCAAGCAAGAATGAGCAATCATAATTCCGTCCAAATAATCATAATGACCTTTCAGCCCTTGGGCCAAGCAATCACGACTAAATGGGCAATACATCCCAAACAAATGCGGCTCGGTCACATCTTGTGGTTCGTGGCTACCGAGTATTCTCACTGGCAAAATATCGGCTGCAATGAGCAACTCTTCTGGCACATAAGTGCAGAAGTAACCCATCACTTTCCCACCAGTTCTTTCTTTCCATTCTTTAGCATATTCGTGTCTATTGTGATTCCAATCCCGAAACTTTTCTATCATAATTATTACTCATTTTTTATTGTTCAAATTCAATTTAAATAAATGTTTAAAGCAACTTACAGCCCAACAAACAAAAAGCTAAATAAAACTATTTCTAGTTTTATTATTTCTCCTTTATAAGTCTACCCTGTGGATTTATTACAAGCCGAACCAAGCCTCAGCATATTTGTTTAGCAGTCTTCATATTACCCCCTCCTGTACCCATTCACCTGTACTCATCCATCCGCTCACCTTTCTACCCCCCACTTTAAATATACTGTCCTCCGTCTATTTTGATTACCTCACCTGTGATGTGAGCCGATAGGTCACTGCACAGGAATGCGACTAGATTTGCCACATCTTCGGCATTGCCAAATTTGTTAAGAGCAGTTTCAGCCAGTGCTAGGCTGAGGGCATCTTTTGGTAATTTCTTAGTCATCTCCGATTCAATTAAACCTGGTGCGACAGCATTTACATTCACACCATACCTTCCCAACTCTTTTGCCATAGTCTTGGTCAGAGCAATAATTCCAGCCTTTGAAGCCGAATAATTAGCTTGTCCGAACTTGCCTCTCATTCCATTAATCGAGCTGATATTGACAATTTTCCCACCAGCCTGAGCTTTTAAAAGAGGAGAGACCATTCGGCTATAATTAAAACATCCTTTGAGGTTCACATCAAGGACAGAGTCCCACTGCTCTTCGCTCATCTTCCAAATCACACCATCACGGTTGATCCCGGCATTATTTACCAGAATATCTACAGCCGAAAAATCATTAATAATATTTTCAACTATTTCATTTGCTTTATTAAAATCAGAAACGTCTGCTTTATAGAATTTACAATTTTTAATACCCTTATCAAAAGCGTCATCGTTCAAGTCCACAACGGCAACTGAGGCGCCATAATTAAGCAGCTTGCTGGCAATAGCAAGACCAATACCATTGTTCCCACCTGTAACGATTGCAACTTTACCATTTAAGTCCATAATTCAAAGAGCTTTAGTGAAGAAATAAACTATCAGACCCACAATATAAGCTGGATTAGTCTAAAAAACAAATATTAAATTTGATAATTAATAACTTTTCTTGTTGATTCTGTTACTTTTTAAAAATTTAAGGGATTCGTCTTTTTTTGCTTTGCTCGTCGTAGATTTCAAGGCTTCTTTATTTTACAATCCAAGTATTAACTTTCATTCCACCCTTAATTTCAATTTCGCCTTTTTCTTGAAAATCAAATTTCCCTAAGTTTTCCTTCTCCAGTTCCATTTTGAAATTTTCCGTCACTTGTATTTTCCCTTCGATGCCATTCGATTCCATCCTAGAGGCAATATTGACGGCTTCTCCCCAGAGGTCATAAATAAATTTATTGCTTCCGATAACTCCCGCAACCACTGCCCCAGACTCGATTCCAGTCCTAAATTTCACAGTTTCCCCAGATTGCATTTTAACATTTTCGAGAGCTTCGTTTGCTTCAATCGCAAAATTCATCACATTTTCTGCGTGCCTGGGATTGGGTTCTGGAATCCCACAAACGGCCATGTAGCAATCGCCAATGGTTTTGATTTTCTCAAGTCCATGTTTGGACGCAATTTCGTCGAAGATGATGAATATTTTATTGAGCAAACCGACAAGTTCATGTGGGCTAACACTTTTAGAATACTCAGTAAAGCTGACCATATCCATAAAAACAATCGACACCGAATCGAAATGATCGGCGATTGGTTTTTCTTTTTTCTTCAGTCTATCGGCTATTTTTTTGGGAAGAACATTCAGCAACAAATACTCAGATTTTTGCCTTTGCCGAAATATCACAATTCCAAATACCGATAAAAATATTAGACCAGAAACCGAGGCAAAGATTTGAATCTTATTTTTTGACAATTCGGCTTGAGACAATTTGTCTTTTTGCAGTAGAATTTCAGTTTCTTTTTCTGCAACTTCTTTTTCTCTGACCGAGATTAGATTGGCAATTTTCTCTTGAGCCTCGAGGTTGAAGACCGAATCTTTGAATTTTTTATGCTCCAAAAGTGAAAGGTAGGCTTCTTTATATTTACCGACACCATAATAGGACCGGTGCAACAAACCATAAACTTGGATTAAAGACCTTGTGTCGCCCATTTCAATAAATAATTCAAGTGATTTATTTCCATTCATTATCGATTTACTCAGGTTCTCATTTTTTTTAAGACTCCTCAGACTTGATTTTTTTTTTTCAATAGAAAATGAAGAAACATTTGACAAATCTAGATACACACTGGCAATATTATAGCGGATCATTGCCACGCCTCTTTTGTTCCCAATCTCCTGGTACAAATCCATTGCCTGCTGGTAATAACCTACGGCAATGGCGTATTCCTCCTTCATCTTATAAATATTGCCGATACTTATAAGGCTTGTCGTGATGCTCAATTGGTCTTTTAGTTTCCGCCCTATTGTGAGAGATTTCTCAAAATATTCCAGTGCACGCTCGTATTCTTTTTTCTCAAGATAGATGTAACCAATGTTAATTAAATTCAACAATGAAGGCTCGCTATCACCTATCTCTTTTTTAATTTTAATCGATTTTTGGTAATATTCCAGTGCCTTATCAAAATCGGATTGGAAATAATATATTATTCCAATATTGCCAAGATTATCGGCAATTTGTTTTTTATTGTTCATCTCTTCGCTAAGATGAACCGAATTGAGATAAAGTTCTAGGGCTTCTGAGTATTTAGATTGGCGAGTATAAACTTTGGCAATATCGGTAATGAGGGCCGCCATTCTATTTTTGTCTCCTAGTTTTTCTTCTAATTTTCTGGATTTGTATAAATATTCCAGAGCTTTTTCATATTTTGAGAGAAACTGATAATTATTTCCTATGGCATTATTTGATTTTGCAATTCCTTTGTCCCATTTGATTATTTTT
>JAJRPT010000147.1 GCA_024280675.1 Bacteroidota bacterium | reverse complement strand
CTTGAAAAAGTAAGCAAAGAAAAACAAATTGCCGAAACAGATTTGTTGCAAAAACGAAGTTCATTTGACGAAGTTTCTTCAATTTACCAAAAGCAAGACAAAAGCTCACGTAAGAGCGAGATGGATTACCTAAGAGGCGAGCATGAACTAAAATCAGCTCTTGATGAATCTCACTCGCTTAAAAGAACGCTGAATTCAAACAAGAATAGAATAATTGACAATGAAAAATTGCTTTCGATATCCATAAAAGAGATTGAGAGCTTGAGCCAGAATATTGACAATGAGAATGACTTAATTCAAAGATTTGAAAGTGAATTTGAAGAGCTAAAAATTAAAACAGAAAAATGCAGCGAGGGTCTTGCGGGTGTGAAATCAAGACTTACTATGTTGCAAAAAGAGAATCTGGAGATAATCAATTCGCTTGAAAAAATCAGATCGTCAGAGCATAAGTGGGAGGTTGAAAACGCAGGGCTTCTTTCAATGCTTGAGTTCGAGAAGAAAAATATTGCCGAAAAATATGGTGATTCGACAGCAGAGCCACCCCCAGAAGAGATGAGTCTGGAAAAGATGACTGAAGAAATCCAGGCGGTAAAGGACAAACTTCACTCACTTGGGCAGATAAATTATCTCGCACTCGATGAGTATGAAACAGAGAATAAAAGGCTTACCTTCTACACCCATCAGATTAATGATTTGGACGAATCTCAAAAAATATTGATGCAAACAATTTCGGAGATTAACCATACCGCAAGCAAGCAATTTCTTGATACTTTTGAGAAGATTAGAACAAATTTTCAAGATTTATTCAAGACCTTATTCTCAGAAGATGGGCAATGTGATATAAAACTCACAGGCGAAGACACACTGGAATCTGATATTTCTATCACTGCAATGCCTCCGGGGAAACGCCCTCGCTCTATTGATTTACTCTCGGGTGGTGAAAAAACTTTGACTGCCATAGCTTTGCTTTTCGCAATTTATTTGGTAAAACCAAGCCCTTTCTGTATATTGGACGAAGTGGATGCACCACTCGACGATGCAAATATTGATCGCTTTATCAATCTAATAAAAAGATTTAGCAATAACACTCAATTTCTAATCGTCACACACAATAAGAAAACCATGGAAGCCGCCGATAATCTCTACGGAATTACGCAAGAGGAAGAAGGTGTCTCCAAAGTTGTTTCGGTTCAATTAAACAAACAAATTTTTAAGGATTAATTATATGAGAACGGTAAAATATTTTATTATAATTGTTGTAGTATCTGCATTTTATATTCAGAAGCTAGACGCACAGATGAATAATTTAGAAGGATTGCAAGAGGCGGCAGGGGCTTACCAAATGCAAGAATTGATAGATCAGGGCGAAGAAGAAGTCGAACCACGGCTGAAATACTTCAAGAAAAAATATGAAGCAGAGTTCGATAATTTCTTCGATGATGTGTGGAATGTTTGTATCGAGGTATTGCAATCAAGGGACTGCATGATTGCCCAAAAAAATAACCGCCAAACAGACGAAGGGCTTTACAAAGGCAAAATCGTGTCTGAGTATTGTGCCTTTGCTCAAGTTGAAGCAGGCGAAGATGTCTACGATTCACTCATGTTTTATTCTACGAAAGTCCCAGTTATTCGTGGCGGAGTTTGGGACAACGGTAGAATCCAATACAAAATAATTCTCAAAGAAACCGAAGAAGAAACCGTCACCCTTCTTCTCAGGGGTGAAATCTCTGGCAAAGAATCCAATGTGACCAACGAAGTTCACTTTTGGGAATCAAGTGGGTGGTTCGAACACCACTTGCTGGAGGAAATAAAAGAACGTCTTGCAGATTTGGAATAAGCCTCAAAAGAATGTCTAACGATAATATAATCATCCATACCGACGGTTCTTCTCTTGGTAATCCTGGCAAATCGGGCTGGGCAGCAGTTCTGAACTGGAGGGGAAAGACCAAGGAAATATCTGGTGGATACAGGCTCTCGACCAACAACCGAATGGAGCTAATGGCTGTGCTTTTTGCTCTGAAATCTCTAAAAAATAATAAACATAAAATAATCCTGCACACAGACTCAAATCTAATCGTAGACACGGTAAACAAAGGCTGGATGAAGTCTTGGCGACAAGGTGGCTGGAAAAAAGCAAAGAATAAGCCAGTGAAAAATCTTGATTTAATTAAAGAACTGGACGCTTTGCTGAAAGAATATGACGTAGATTTTCGCTGGATTAAAGCTCACGCTGGACATACAGAAAATGAACGCTGTGATGAGTTGGCAAAACTTGCCGCCCAATCAGGAACAGAGGTAGACAAATATTATGAGAATTTAATTGAGGAAGAAAAATCATCAGATGCCTTATTTTAATATTTTTCTTGTTTAGCACGGGACTTTTTTCAGGAAATCAAAGTATTAATGATTTCTATTGGGAGGTCTATAATTCCAACACTCAAGAAAATACAGGTCTGAGAATTGTCAGAATGGCTGAAGGTTTTTTGGGGCAAGCCTATGTGGGTGGAGTGCTTGAGCGAAATGAAACAGAGTCTTGCGTAATTAATCCATTCGAGCTAGATTGTGTGACGATGATTGAGCAAGCCATTGCACTGGCTAGAGTTACAGAGGTAAGCAAAGAAAATATAATCGAAAAGCTAAACTGGGAACTAACACTGCTCAGATACCGAAATGGAGAAATAGACGGGTATTTATCCCGTCTTCATTACAGCAAAGACTGGGCATTGGACAATATTAAAAAAGGTATCTGCCAAGATGTGAGCAAGAAAATTGGCGGAGTCAAATATGATAAAGAAATAAACTTTATGAGTTCGCATCCTCAGTATTACAGGCAATTAAAAGACGATAAGAATTTAATTTCCAAGATAAAGAAAATTGAAAATGAGATTAATCAAAAAGAGATTTATTATATCCCAAAAGATAAACTAACATCTGATGTTTTGGGCAAAATAAAATCAGGTGATTTAATTTTCTTCACCACAAATGTTTCGGGTCTGGATTATTCTCATCTGGCAATCGCCCGCAGGAGTGAGGGCGAGGAAGGTTTGGGTATAATCCACGCCTCCACTATTAAGAAAAAAGTGGTGGCAGAAGAAAGTTTACTCGATTATATAAATTCAGTGAAAAAGCACAGTGGAATTACTATTTTGAGGGTGAAATGATGTTTTTATTTTTATTAAATTTCTTTTTGGCGACAAGCTCTGCTTTAACCCAAGAAAATAAGGTCGGTAAAATTGAGATAATTATTGATTCGGATATGACTTTTGCTGAATCAATCCAAGGCACTAAAGCTCCTCAGAGCCTGGCTGATTCGCTTGTGTTGTTGTCTGTTGAATACTATTCCTTTGATAAAAAGCTCCACCGTGGGCAAATTGTGGTGAACAGATCTATTGAAAAATATGTGATGGAAGTGTTTGAAATTATCAAAGAGACAAGATTTCCGATTGGCAAAGTAATTCCAGTTGTGAAATATGATTGGGATGATGATAAATCTATGGAGGACAACAATACATCTGCCTTCAATTACAGATTTATTGCTGGAACCAAACGGCTCTCTAACCATTCCTTCGGGAGGGCAATCGACATTAATCCAGTTTATAACCCCGTGGATTATCTCGACGGGCGGAACTCGCCCACAAATGGCGTGCGTGATACCACTCGAGCTGGAACTTTTACTCACGACAATGAAATTGTAAAATATTTCAAGGAGAACGGTTTCCGCTGGGGCGGAGATTGGACAAGTCTCAAAGATTGGCATCATTTCGATTACCCTTAAAACCCCATTAAAGCTGGAATTATTATTTTTTGCATAAGCTCATTGAAGAATAATTTAAAATAAATTGTATATTGCGGTTTAATTATTTATTATTATTAAACAAAGGTAGAAAATGAAAAGCATTTTTGTACTATTACTAACAACATTTTTAATAACGGGTCAGACAATGGAAGCAAAACAAACAGCCACAATAAAAACTTCTAAAGGCGATATAGTATTGGAACTTTATGGCGACAAAACACCATTAACAGTTGCGAACTTCGTAAACTTGGCCCGGCGTGGCTTCTATGATGGGATTAAATTCCACAGAGTTATCCCCAACTTCATGGTTCAGGGTGGCGACCCAATGGGTACGGGAAGTGGCGGACCAGGTTACAAATTCGAGGATGAATTTCACCCAGATTTAAAACATACTGGCCCTGGAATACTTTCAATGGCAAACTCTGGAGCGAGGACCAATGGCTCGCAATTTTTTATCACACATGTAAAAACTGCTTGGCTAGACGGAAAGCATACAG
>JAJRPT010000146.1 GCA_024280675.1 Bacteroidota bacterium | reverse complement strand
GGTCTGGATTGAGAATCCATAAAAGCCAAATCGTTCAATGAAAAAATTTGTAAACACGGTGATGAGCTGTAGTTTTTTCAGCGGGATTGATGCCGAATGTTTTGTCAGAAGACCGTAGTCTGTGTTTAGTTTGTCGTTGGACTCTTCCATCTTGAATTTGTAGAACTGGTTGATGGTGAGAAGAATATCAAATACCCACGAAAATAATAGTGCTAGGAAAATCATTCCAGCTATCCATAGTGCGTATTGGGTAAGATTTAGCAGCATGGATTGATCGCTAAAATAATTTCCCACATCGTTTCCTATGCTGTCATATATTTTGTCATTGAAGAATGACATTTGTTGGACTATTGAAAAAAACCAAGCCATGGCAATCAGTGCAATGGGTCTAAATCTCATCATCCCATATTTGGCTAAATCTTTTATGCCCAAAGAAAATTGTATCCTCGGGGGAACTTGAGCAAGTTCATCTTCTTGTGTATTTTCTGAACTAATATTATTAATTTCTTGGCTAGTGACATTATTTTCTGTTTGATTTATTGTTTGACTTTCTGTCTTCTTTTGCAGTGGACCTGAACGCATTGACTCAAGTTTTGCCTTAATTTGCTTAGCTCCAGAGCTTGTTACAGCGTCGAGTGTGCCTTCTGTTTCGCTGTCGCCCGCAGTTTCGATTTTAACTTGTGCCAGTCCAAGCATTCGGTGAAGTATGTTTTGTTGGATATTAATATTTTGAATACGGATGTAGGGAATATTTCTTTGTTTGCGGGCTATCACACCAGAATTGATGATTAGCTCGTCGTCGGCAAATTTGTATGTGAAATAATAATGCCCTAGTAATATACTTGGTAGAATTATAATTCCAATAAGAGCGGAAATGGCTAACATTATAAAATTCTCACCGCTTTCAGTCGAATAGACAAAATACATGGGAATTGCATAATGGGGTGCTAGCCTAAAAAATTTGTACAAAAGACTGAGCAAGGCAAGACGTTGGGGTTTTGGACTTTGCTCAGCTATCATACCGCATCCTCAGGTGTGTAGTTTTTGAGTTGATCACGAAGTGCCTCGGCATAAGCGATTGGTAAACCAGGAATCTCAAGGTCTGCTCCACGAGTGCCAGCAGTGAAGATTACTAGCTTTCCAAGACCAAACATCCTGTCGAAAACTCCTTGCCTTACATCCAAGTGTTGAACTCTGACAAATGGTGCAAGAGATTCGACACGGGTGTATATTCCATGCCTTATCACTATTTCCTTCTCTCTAATCTCGAAGCCCCAGTGTTTGTAGGCAAGGTTTGGGTAAATGAAAGTCATCACAATGCCGATGGCAAAAACAATTCCAGATGTCAGACCAAAAGGCAACATCCAATTATTTATGAATTCATCTATAATGAAAAATTCCAGGGCAAAAGTAATTGATGTGTAAAAAATTGTGCTTGTAAAAACACCGATTGCCCAAATCGTTTTCACTTCGGGTGACAATGAATACATTTTTATTCTTAATTTTGTTTTTTATATAAATTGCAAAATACAATTTCACTTTTATAAATGAAACAGTAATATCTATCTCACCAAGGAAATACTAAAATGAATTTTGAACAAAAAATATCCGAGTCGATAAAAAAAGCAATGATTGCAAAGGATAGGCTCAGGCTGGACGCACTTCGCTCGCTAAGAGCCGCTATTCTTGATTTTCAAAAAAGTGGTTCGGGCAAAGAATTAGACGAAAATGAAGCTATAAAAATACTAAATAATGCAGCCAAGAAACGCCGTGACGCAATAGAAATGTATCAGAAGGGCCAAAGGCAAGAACTAGCTGACAAAGAAAAAGGTGAACTGGAAGTGATTAAAGAATTTTTACCTAAGCAGTTGTCCGATAATGAATTGCGTGATTTAGTTAAAACTAAAATTGATAAAGTTGGGGCTGAGTCAATGGCAGATTTTGGCAAGGTCATGGGCCCGCTAATGGGTGAATTGTCGGGCAAGGTCGATGGCAAAAAAGTTAAGGCAATGCTAAAAGAGATTCTAGGATAGATGGATAAAAAAACAAATAAGTTAATTGAATCTAGCCTTGATGAGCTTGAGTTTTCAGACCTTCTGGCACGCATTACAAAGTTTGCTCATTCGGAAAAAGCACAAAAATCACTAATGGGCTTGAGACCTCTTTTCGATATTGTATTTCTGAGAAAAGAGCTGAGTCAGGTTCAAGAAATGTGCGAAATTATATCGCACGAAGAAATTTTATACTTTGATGGCTTTGATGATCTTTCTGGGAAAATTCGCAAAAGTAATATTTCGGGTGCGGTTCTCTCTATTAATGAAATCCTGCAAGTCCAAGATTTAGCAAGTGCTTGTCGCCGTGTTGCAAATTATTTTATTAATATAAATCAGAATTATCCACTACTCTTTGAACTGTCTGGTGAGATTTACCACTCCAAGCAACTGGAAAGGCATATCTCCGATATTATCTCAGAAACAGGCGAAATAAAAGACAATGCCACTCCTGAGCTTTCCAGAATACGACGAGAAATCAATGAAAAATCTCAAAGACTGCGTTCCCGTATTCAAAAGATTTTGCAAAAAACAATGGAAGAGGAAATTGCCCAGGATGAGTTTGTCTCCATTCGTGATGATAGATTTGTGATTCCGATTAAAGCGAGTAATAAACGTAGCTTCCAAGGAATTATTCATGGTGTCTCCAAAAGTGGGCAGACGGTTTTTCTGGAGCCATCCGAAATTGTTGAGATGAACAATGATATTTCGCTTTTGAGAAATGAAGAGAAAAGGGAAGTCCACAGATTACTCGAACAGCTAACTCGTGAAATATCAAGCTATTCAGACGGTCTCCTAAAGTCGATTGAGATTATTGCTCATCTGGATTCGCTAAAAGCAAGGGCAGAATTTGCACTGCTTTATGGAGGGGAAAAGCCTGATATTTCTGATACCAATGAAATAATTCTTGAGCAAATTTATCACCCACTTCTTCTGATAAAATCTGGAAAAGAAAACACAGTTCCGCTCGATATTGAAATAAATTCTGACAAATCGGCTTATGTTATCTCAGGACCAAATGCGGGCGGAAAGACGGTGGCACTGAAAACCGTTGGTCTCTCTATTGCGATGGCAAATAGTGGAATATTTCCTTTGGGAAGATGCAGGACTGCACCAAAGAGTATTTTCTCGTCCATTGGCGATCACCAGTCTATTGAAAATGACCTCTCAACCTTTAGCTCTCAACTTACTGAAATTAAAGCAATTATAGATCATGCTGATTCACATTCCTTGGTGCTAATAGATGAGATTTGCTCTGGTACCGATCCGCATGAGGGTTCTGCTCTTGCGTGCGGGATAATGGACACTTTTTTGAATTACAAGATTAACTTCGTGGTCACAACACATCAATCCACACTAAAAAATTACGCTCTGCAAACAGATAAAATCACAAATGCTTCACTTGAATTTGATGAAAAGAATTTGCGTCCCACCTACCGGTTTCTGCCCGGAATCCCAGGTTCAAGCTATGCTTTTAATCTTGCCCAAAGTATTGGTCTTTCGGATTCTGTTATGAAGCGGTCAGAAAAATATACTTTCTCTGGGCAGTTGGATATTGAAAAAAGTATATCTGAGCTAAATAAATTTAAAAGAGAAACTCAAGTTGCACTAGAAAAAGCTCAGAAAGCTCAAAAAGATGCAGAATCCCAAGCACAGAAGTATACTCAGAAATTAGATAAACTTAAAATTAAACAATCTGACTATCTTTCAAATGCCAAAGAACAGGCAGCCGAAATTGTGTCGAATGCAAATAAATTAATTGAGAATACAGTGCGTGAGATTAAGGAAAAATCCCGCAGTGTAAAAGAAATTAGAAAAGATTTTGAAGACAAGAAAAATGTCTTTATTAAGAAAGCCGAAGATATTTTACCAGCACAAGTAAGCACCTATGAAACCATAGCTTTAGACGATACAGTTCACATGATTAATTCTGAGAATCTAGGTCAAGTTATCGAAATATCAGATGATGGGAAATCAGCTCTTGTGGATTTCGGAGGAATGAAAATTCGTACAAAAATTAATAAGTTGCTTAAATCCAATAAGGAGTTAGAACACAAGAAAAATGATTACTCATCATACATAAAATTTGACGCAAAGACACAAATTGATGTGCGTGGCAAAAGAGTGGGTGAAGCATTGGAAGAGATTGAAAAATTCTTGGGCGAGTCAGTAGCAGCTAATCTTTATTCCATCACAATATTACACGGAAAAGGTACTGGCGCACTAAGGCAAGCAATTTCTGAGTTCTTATTGAATAATAATTTCGTAGGGTCACACCGTGATGGAACAATGGAGGAAGGAGGAACAGGCGTTACAATAGTTAGCCTATAGAAAATAAATGAAATTTTTAAAAGACAATACCGACATTCTGAAAATCCTTGGCTCCTCTTCCTTTCTCAAAAGAGCCCGGAATAGGTTAGAAAAATATGATACTCTAACAATAAATAATGCAAAAGGAAGCTCTGCCTATTTCATTGCACAAATTGTTGCAAATGAGATGAACCGCCCTCTTGTTATCGTCTGCTCCGATGAAAGAGAATGTATAAATATTGTGTCTGACATCTCCACAACCGTGCCTGGGCAGAAAATTGCCAGCTTTTTTGAACCAGCCAAACACACGAAAAACTTTGCCAATGAGCAAAGACCTAGCATTACTTGGTTGCTCGATGCTATTTCAATCACACTCGAAGATGAAATATTTCTAGCAGTTTGTACTCCAGAAATATTTGAGTTTGGTCTTCCAGATATAAATATTTTTTTAGATCATTCAATAAAAATTAGTAAAAATGAGAAAATAAATTTTAGTAAATTCACAAGTGATTTGAAAAGTGGTGGGTTTGAGAGAAATGATTATGTGAGCAAACAAGGGGAATTTGCAGTTCGTGGTGGAATAGTTGATATATTTCCAGTTGGACATGAGATTCCCTTGAGGATTGAATTCTGGGGGGATGAAATCGACTCGATTCGTGAGTTCGACCCACTCTCACAGCGTTCTATCCAATCTCTTGAATCTGTGAATTTCCTTTCCGTCCTTCCTAGTATTTCTGAGAATAGTGATGCAGAAAATAATATTTTTTCAATCTTGCCAGAAAAAACTCTTTTTGCAAGCATGAACCCTGAAATACTTTATCAGCAAAATGAAAAGCCAGACAGTTTAAATTTATACAAGCAAATACTTGTCAATTCTCTTTCCAAAGCCGATATAAAATTGCAATCAAATGAGCAGATAAGTTTTAATTCTAATATTTCAGAATTTGCTAAGTTTTTAATTGAAAAGATTGATATTGGATGCCACTTTCGCATTCTTGCCGAATCTAAATCTCACATTAGTAGAATTGCAGGAATTATTGAATCGACTCTTGAAAATAATTTTGATTATAAGCAGAGTAAAATTGCCACTCTTTTTGATAAAATTCATTGGCATAGCCAGACGATTTCTGCTGGATTTTCACTTGATGAAAAATATTTTGTTTTCACCGAGCATCAGATTTTCCAAAGACAAAGAATTTCTGCACAAAAAGGAACAAGGCAAAATACTGAGTTGAATCTAAGAGAAATTAATTCGCTTCGTATTGGTGATTTTGTGGTGCATGAGGACAAAGGAGTTGCTCGCTTTGAAGGGTTTCGCAATATTGTCATTGGTGGAAATGCCCGAGATTGTATTCAACTAATCTTTGATGGAGGAGACAAACTCTATGT
>JAJRPT010000145.1 GCA_024280675.1 Bacteroidota bacterium | reverse complement strand
GATTATGAAAAACTCGGCTCGCTGATAAAATGCAATCCCGCAATAAAAGAATCCAGACATAAAAAAGAAATATTCAAAGCCCTTCTCGACGGGCGAATTGATATTCTGGCATCTGACCACGCTCCACATACTTGGGAGGAGAAGCAGAGGAAATATTTACGCTCACCAAGTGGATTGCCACTTGTGGCTCATACGCTCAACATTATGTTGGATTTCTATCACAAAGGAGGCAGAGGAAACATTTCGCTTGAGAAAATCGTAGAGAAGATGTGCCACGATCCGGCTCGTCTTTTTCGGATTGGGAAACGTGGATATTTGAAGGAAGGATATTTTGCCGATCTTGCTCTTTTGGATTTAAATAAGAAGTGGAAAGTGAGCAAATCCAATATTTATTATAAATGTGCGTGGTCTCCTCTTGAGGGCTATGAATTTAGCGGAAGAGTGACTGACACTTTTGTATCTGGGCATCACGCTTTTGCATGCGGAAAATTTGATGAAAGTGAGAAAGGTATGAGACTAGAATTTGATTATTGAATGATTTTTATCAAAAATATATTAACTTTGAAAAAAATAATTATAACAAAAAGAAAATGAAAAGAATTGAAGGTTCACTCTCAACTGGTTCGTCTAGGAAGTTTGCAATATGTGCGACTCGGTGGAACGAGTTTATTGTTGGAAGACTGATTAATGGTGCAGAAGATGTACTGAAAAGATCTGGTGCGACGGGTGACAATATTGATCTAATAATGTGTCCTGGTGCTTTTGAGTTGCCACTCACTGTTCAAATGGCGGTAAAAAGCGGGAAATATGACGCAGTGATAGTGCTTGGAGCTGTAATTCGTGGCGAAACACCGCACTTTGATTATATTTGTTCGGAGGTCACAAAGGGATTGGCAAGCGTCTCTTTGAGCGAAAATATCCCAGTTAGCTATGGGGTACTGACCTGTGATTCGACCGAACAGGCAATAGAACGCTCTGGCAATAAATCGGGTAATAAGGGCTTTGAAGCTGGGCAAACGGCAATTGAAATGATTAATCTAAAATCCAAATTAAACGGAGAGTGATGGCAAATATTTACTATTTTATTCAATAACTTATTAAAAAAAAGCCATGATTAACTCTGCCAAAGCAAAACTAACACTTGCTATCTTCTGTTTTTTCACCATTATTCAAATCTCTTTCTCTGAGCTATTGCTAACAGATTGGCGAGCAGAAACTGCTTATAATGAACCAAAAGGTGCGGGTGTCTCAAGCTCTGGGATTCTTTGGGTGGCGACAAGCGGGGGGGTGTTTTCTTATGACCCTAGCGACAGCTCCTATCAGAAATTCAACAACATCAATGGGCTTTCTTCGATAAACTCTTCGGCAATTCTGACCAGCAAGGATTCGGATTTAATTGTGTGCGGTTCAGAATCTGGATACATTGATATTTTTACAGATGGGCGTTGGATAAACATTGGTGATATAGCCAATTCCGGTGAGATAGTAGCAAAGAAGATAAACTCATTTTTTCTTGAAGGAAATAAAATACTGGTTGCAGGTGAGTTTGGTCTTTCGGAATTATTTATTGATCTAGATGGCAATTTTGTCAATCAGGTCTTTGGAGACTCCTACCGAAACGTAAATGCCAACCAGGTTAAAATTATTGACGGAAAGCTATGGCTTTGCACAAATTCGGGACTTGCTTTCCACGATGGGGTGGGAACTATAGCCGATAAGAACAACTGGACTTACCCCACAGAACTACAAGGAAAAAATATACTAGACATTGATATTTGGCAAGGAGAAGTGTATGTGCTAACAGATTTTGAGGTGTACAAGCTAAATGCTACTGATCAGTTTGAGATGATACATGATAATACTTCAGATTTCCAATATAACGGATTTTTTACTAGAGGCAATATTCTTTTTGCTTCATTTAATTTTGGCTATCATTTGATTGAAAAGCAACTGGAATGGCAGAGGGTGCTTGATTGGAGTCAAGTAAGCAGAGGCTTGATTGACTTTAATGGCAAGTTGCTAAGGCTGACTCCTTTGAATGGAATTGATGAATTTGATTCTGAAGACTCAATCAGTATTTTGCCCGACGGACCTGTTTCCAATAATACTTTTGATATTGGCATAAGCTCTGAGGGTGTAATTTGGACTAGCTCTGCCTCTAATGGATTCTCAAGATTCGATGGTACAAGTTGGATTAATTTCAATGAGATAGAGGCAAATGGTTACATAATCACTAACGATTTTAAAAGCATTGATGTCATTGGAGACAAAATATATATAGGTCACAAGGGAAGAGGGCAATTAATTGTGAGCGACAAGGGAGGGGGTGAGTTTGAGTTTAAGATACTTAATCAGTTTAATTCTGAGCTAGTTATTGCGGTTGGAAAACACGTGGAAGTTGGTGGAACTGCAAAGGCTAATGATGGGGTAGTCTGGACAGTAAACTGGGGCGACAGATATGATGGTGGCCCGGTTCTTATGTCTAGTTTTGAAGAAAGTTTTTCATCTTTTTTCATTTGTGACCGTTCTGTTGAGAGATTTTATTATGAGATTGCCATTGACAACCATGGCACAAAATGGCTTGGCTCAAATAAAAGAATTGGCTCGCAAGGGCTGATGTTGTTCAATGAAATGGGAACCCTTGATGACGAAAGTGATGATTTATGCCAGGTGTTTACCAGTTCTGATATTCAAGAATTAACTAGTCAAAAAGTAAACTCAATCAAAATTGACCAAAGTGGTTGGGTTTGGGTGGGGACTAGCAAAGGTGTGGTCTACTTTATAAACCCAGAGGCTTTTATCTACGACAATCTTAATCCTGCCAGCTCTATGATTCCTGTTCAAATGCGGGGGGTTGATGGTACGCTCGATGGTGTGGGAATTGATGTAAGCGATATAATGATAGACCCACAGAACAGGAAATGGTTTTCCTCAGGTGACGGGGTTTGGGTCTATGACGAAGATGGAGCTGAGCTTTTAGCCCGAATAACAAAAGAGAACTCTCCTTTGCCGAGCAATGACGTTAAGTCAATAGAAATAGACAAAAATACTGGTATAGTCTATTTTGGGACAGAAGAAGGTCTCTATATTGCAAGAAGCTTGTCTGTTGAACCTGTTGAAGATTATAATATCAGTGCCTACCCACAACCATTTAACCTAGGCAAGCACAAGCAGGTCATATTCGACGGCATGTCCTATCAATCCGATATCAAGATAACAACTCCAAGCGGGCGGCTGGTTCGTTCGCTTAGTTCTAACAGTAGGAAAATATCTTGGAATGGGAGGAATGAAAGTGGTGAGAAGGTGGAGAGTGGAGTTTATTTAATTATTGCTACCTCAGCCGAAGGCGGCAAGAAATCTGTCGGCAAATTTGCTGTGGTATTTGACGATTAAATGTGCCAGCTTTTTTTTAATTGGGTAAAATTATTATTTACTGCTAAATTGTGTAAATATATTTGAGTAAAATTATGAATAAGAAAAAACTATTAGCTTTCGCTCCGTTTGTAATTTTTGTTGCATTGTTTTTGCTTGCTTGGACTGGGCGTGATGTGGATTTAAAAGATCCTTGGTACCGTGCAGTTGGAATTTTAGAAGAAGGAAGAAAGGAAAAAGATCCTGAACTTTCAGCAAAATTAATTGATTCTTCTGGTCGTATGTTGAGCGATTTATTGGAGAAATATCCTTTCCATGCCCGAGTTCATTTTTTCAAAGGATATTATTTTCTGACAAAGAAAAACTGGGATTCGTCCATTGTAGAGTTTAAAATTGCGATAGATCAAGGAAAAGGTGGTGTGGTGAACCAAGTCGAGTTCCAGGCTCGTGATATGATGGTCAATGCCGCCATCAACTGGGCAAATGAAATGATGAAGCAGAAGAAAGTCCAATACGGAATCAATCTCATGCGAGATGTTATGTCTTATGCTCCCCGTTCGGTAAATCTTTGGAATCACGCAGCATATTTCCACCAGTCAATCCAACAGCTCGACAGTGCCATTGTTTATTATAATAAAGCCCTGTCTATTGATCCGAACTTCAAACACTCAAAACAAAATCTGGTTGGCATATACAAAATGTATGGCAAGTATTACGTGAATCTAGGCAATTTTCAACTGGCAAAGCAGTATTATGAGCAAGCGGTGAGAATTATGCCGCAAGATGGTGATTTACATAACAACCTAGCAAATATTTTACTAAAGCTGGGCGATGTAAAAAGAGCGGTGGCTCATTTTGAATCAGCGGTAAAGATTAACCCGAATAATCCTTCATTCAAAGGCAATCTTGCGATTGCAAAAGGGCAGTTGCCTGCCTGAATTAATAATTATTTTATAAAGAAAAACAATATGCTAAAAGTTGCTGTTATAGGCTGTGGTTACTGGGGAACTCACGTTCTGAGGAATTTTAATAACTCTCCACTTTGGGAACTTGCTTGGATGAGCGACACCGATGAGACTCAGATAGCAAAGGCTAGAAAGAATTACCCAAAGGCAAAAACCACAAAAGATTATCAAGATATTTTGAATGATGAAGATATTGATGCGGTTGCGATTGCGACTCCAGTCGATTCTCATTTTCAGATTGCAAAAGATACACTTCTTGCAGGCAAACATGTCTGGGTGGAAAAACCGCTCACATCGACTCTTGCCGAGGCTGAAGAACTTGCCCGTATTGCAAAAGAGAAAAATCTATTGCTAAATGTCGATCATACTTTCATTTACACCCCAGCCGTTCAGAAAATTAAAGAGATTATTAAAAGTGGTGAGCTGGGTGACGTACTTTATTTTGATTCTGTGAGAATCAATCTTGGTCTTTTCCAACATGATATTAATGTGATTTGGGATCTTGCTCCTCATGATCTGTCGATTTTGGCATATTGCACGAACAAAAAAGCTGTGAGCGTCAATGCTACCGGTTCTTGTGTGATTGAATATTCTGGGAAGAAGATTGAGAATTTGGCTTATGTCACAATTAATTTTGAGGATGAATCGATTGCTCATTTCCATGTAAATTGGCTCTCGCCCGTCAAGATTCGGAAGATAATCATTGGTGGTTCAAAGAAGATGCTAGTCTTTGATGATATGGAAAATTCTGAGAAAATAAAACTCTACGACGCTGGGGTTTCTGTCACCGAAAAAGAAGATATTTATGAGTCACTTGTCCAGTACCGTTTGGGCGATATGTCCTCTCCTGCTCTTTCCAACAAAGAGGCTCTGGCGTGGGAAGTTGAGCATTTTGCCGAATCAATAAAATCTGGTAAAGCTACATTAACAGATGAAAATATGGGGGTTGAGGTGGTGAGAATTTTGGAAGCTGCAAATAAATCTTTGCTAGAAAATGGAAAGTTAATCCAGCTATAAATCTATATTTTAAATATTATGAGTAAATATAGTCTCAGAAAATACAAAGCCGAAGATGAAAGCATCTGGGATGAATTGGTTGATGGCTCAGTAAATGGGACTATTTTCCACACTCAGAAATTTATATCATATCACCCAGATAATCGTTTTGAAGATTCGTCTTTAATGTTTTACAAAGGTGAAAAACTGATTGCTGTTTTTCCAGCGGCAATTATTTCAGATTCTGATAATAAAAAGATATTAAAATCACACCCTGGGGCATCTTACGGAGGAATAGTTTTTCTGGACACACCATCTCTTGAGCTTTGTTTCCAGACATTTGAATTGCTTGAGGATTTTGCAAAAGCTGAGAACTTTTCAGGGATAGAATTTCGTCACGCCCCAAAAATATTCAACAAATACCCAGTCGATCAAACCGAATTTGCGATGGTGCATTTGGGATATTTACGAGAGGCCGAAGAGCTTTCGACTTGTTATTATTTGCCTGATTTTATTGGATTTTCGGGTGGCGAAATAATTTCACAATTCAAACTAAATAATAAAAGAAATTTAAGAAAATCTATAAATTCTAATCTTGATTTTGGATGGATTGAAAGTGAAAATAATATAAAATCATTCTACAAAATTTTAGAAAATAATCTCAAAAAGCATGACACAAAACCTGTTCACAGTCTTGATGAAATAAAAAAACTGATAAAGTTGTTTCCAGAGAGAGTGAGGATTGCGGGTGCTTTCTTGGGTGAAGAATTGCTTGCTGGTTCGTTATTATTTAAAGTAAATCAAAGTTCGTGGCATATTTTTTATTCAGCACTTGATTATAAAAAATCGGATTATCATCCCATTCATTTTCTGATTTATAAACTTATCAAACATTTTTCAGAAGATAAAATCACTTGGCTCAACTACGGAATATCGACAGAAAACGGCGGCAAAACAATCAATCATGATTTATTTCGCTTCAAGGAAGGATTCGCTGGGAAGGGAATAATCAGGACATATTGGGCAAAAACATTCTGATGAACCAAGATGTAAAATATGTGATTGTTGGTGGCGGAGTGGCGGGTTCTGTGCTTGCTTTGAATATGTATTTCCAGGGTATTGATTTTATTTTAATTGACGATGGCAACAAAAACAATTCCTCAAGAGTTTCAGCTGGACTTTTCAATCCCATTGTTTTTAAACGACTTACAAAGTCTTGGAATATTGATTTACTTTTTCCTGAAGTTAAGAAATTCTTCTCTAAGGCTGAACGATTACTTGGACAATCTTTTCTGCATGACAAGAATTATCTCAGAATTCTGTCAAATGAGGAAGAAAAGAATTTATTCTTAGAAAAGTCAAAAGACGAATCGATGAAGAAATATTTGTCTCCTGAAATTATTTCAGATTTCTTTCCAGATATTATTGATTCTCAATCTGGAATAGTTCGGGTGAAAGGTACGGGATATGTTGATTTGGATACTTTTTTGGATTCATCTCATGATTTTTTTAAATCAATAAACTCTTATGCTCAAGAAGAGTTTGATTTTGAAATGCTCGACATTTCCCAGAATATTAATTATAAAAATATTTCAGCCAAGCAAATAATTTTCTGCCAAGGTTTCAGAAATGGTGAGAATCAATATTTTTCATGGCTACCTTTCAAGCTGGTCAAGGGCGAAATTCTGACAATCAAAATTGATGGATTCCAGACAAAAGATATTATCTCAAAAAATATTTTCATTGTGCCGATTGGTGATAATCTTTTCAAAGTTGGAGCCACGCATAATTGGGACAAAATTGATTGTGAGCCGACAGAAGAAGGAAAGAATTATCTTTGCGAGCATCTGGGCAAAATATTAAAAGTCCCTTACCACATAAGCAATCACAAGGCGAGCGTTCGTCCAGCCACTCGTGACCGTCGTCCATATCTTGGCACACATCCCAAGCATCAAAACCTTCTTATCTTCAATGGATTTGGTGCAAAAGGGGTGATTATGAGTCCCTATCTTTCCTATGGCTTCCTAGATTATCTCGAGCATGGCTTACCTTTGGACAAGGATGTGAATATTTCTCGCTATTTCAAATATTTCAAATAATTTTCAGATAATCTCTAAAATAAGCTCTGGTGTGATTATTGCATTTTAATTTCTGCTGATAACAAATAGCTTAAAGATATACTTTATCTTTTTGTTAAGGGTTTGGGATTCTTGGCATTTTTATGCCATTATCATTTAAATATTTATTTTTAATCTTAGCACTTCTCCCTTATTTTGGATATTTAGGAAATGCTAAGTGCTTATTATTGTACAAAAAAAATGCTCGATGATGCAACGATAACATTTTTGATGGGGAAATTCATTGTAGGGATGCTGATTTTCGTCCGTGTCACTGGTATGCTTGCTTCGGCTCCGTTTTTCCAGAACCAATCAAGTCCCGCTCATGTGAAAATAATGTTTTCAATACTTTTGTCAGTCATTATAACCGCAGCTTATTGGGATGAGCATCCGGTGATTGAGTTCCATGTCTGGAATATGGTGCTGTTAGTTTTTAAGGAATTTTTCCTTGGGCTAATTATTGGATTTTCAGCCACAGCAATCTTCCATGCAGCACGTATGGCTGGTGGAATAATCGATATGGATATGGGCTTTCAGACTGCGACAATATTTGATCGCAACAACAATACCCCTACTCTGATTGGTGAGTTCAAGGATTTGATAGCCATTATGATATTTTTATTTTTGAATGGGCATCATCATTTGATCGAAGGGATGTACCTTTCTGTCAAAGCAATTCCGCTCACCACAATGGCATTCACTGATTCTACAATACTTTTGCTTATAAAGATGGCTACATTGGTTTTAGTTCTGGCAGTAAAGATGTCTGCTCCGGTGCTGGTGACACTTTTTCTTACCAACTTGTCACTCGCCTTGCTTGCTAGGATTGCACCTCAGACAAATATTTTTATACTTAGCTTCCAGTTGAAAATTGCCATGGGGCTTATTGTACTGGTGATGAGCATTCCGCTTTTTGTTGTTATCACAAAATATGCACTTACTGGTTTTCAAGAAAGTTTATACACATTTATTATGACACTCTACCCAGGGCGGGTATAAGATACATTTATGAGAAGAAAAGAGAATGGCTGAAAACAAAGATGGACAAGATAAGTCCGAGCGGGCCACCAAGCACAGACTGAGCGAAGGTAGGCTTAAGGGACAAACCTCAAAGAGTACAGATGTGACCACATCTGCGATATTGCTTTTTGGCGGGACAGCGGTCTTTGCTCTTAGCACCTTTTACGCTCCAATGTACCGTGACTTCACAAAATCTATACTCACAAATGTGGCTCAAACAAGTGTTAATTACGAAAGCCTTCTTGATTCGATACCACAGCTTTTTGGATTTTTAGCGGGGCTGGTCTTGCCGCTTATGATTTTTATATTTCTGATTACACTTGGTGCCGAAGTATCTCAAGTTGGACTCAAATTTGCGTCAAAGAAATTCTCAGAGCTTGATGACTTAAAAAAAATATTCAAGATAGGAGCCGGTTTCAAAAAAATATTCTTTTCGCCCCGTTCAATTTTTGAGCTTGTCAAGAACTTTGCAAAAATATTCTTCCTTGGCATTGTCATCTACGTGACCATCTCATCTGAATTTGAAAGTATTATTGCAATCCAAGAGAAAGAATTTGATGAAATTACGCCATACATGATTAGCCTTGCACTTGAAATATTGATAAAAGTTGGCATTTTATATCTAATTATTGCTTACGCAGATTTTATATTCCAAAAATGGCGATTTGCCGAAGATATGAAAATGACAAAGCAAGAGGTAAAAGATGAGCACAAACAACAAGAAGGCGACCCCAAGCTCAAGAATTATTTGCGTGGGCTGATGAGATCCCGAATTCGTCGTATGATGATTGACAATGTATCGGAGGCCGATGTTGTAATCACCAACCCTACTCACTTTGCCGTTGCTCTAAAATATCAACAAGGAACCGGGCAAGCACCCGTCGTTGTTGCAAAAGGAGCTGATTTTATTGCCGCTCAAATCCGTGATAAGGCAAATGAGCATGGTGTTGTAATATACGAAGAACCACCTCTTGCCCGCACCATATTCTATTCCGTGGAAGTTGATGAAGAGATTCCAGATGATTTATTCAAAGCAGTTGCCGAAGTTCTTGCCTATGTTTACTCTATAAAGAATCAAAATGTTGATTCTTGAGTATTTTTCTTTGGCAAGCCTCGTAAAAAGGATAACAAACAATAAATTACTAATTTGCACAAGTATGCAACAACATATTTCAAATAGATGCACTTTCGATTAATACTACAAATTCAAGGATTCTTACTTGCCATTCTGGGCTTGTGCCTTCTTGTGCCGATACCATTTTCTTTATATTATGGCGAATCTGACTGGATATATTTTCTTTATTCTGCCGTAATTTGTGGAGTATTGGGCGGTTTAGCATTTCTCACACGTGAGAGGGGCACCGATATTCGCCCTAAAGAGGGCTTTGCCGTAGTAACACTTGGTTGGATTGTTCTTGTTGCATTTTCAGCACTTCCATTTTGGTGGTCTGGTGCGATACCATCCTATACTGACGCTTTTTTTGAGTCAATGTCTGGGCTGACAACCACAGGAGCTTCCATTCTCACCGATATAGAAGCGATGTCCCACGGAATGTTATTTTGGCGAAATTTCCTCAACTGGCTAGGTGGCATGGGAATTATCGTCCTGACAATCGCAATTCTTCCATTCCTAGGCGTGGGCGGTATGCAACTCTTCAAAGCCGAATCACCAGGACCAATGGCCGATAGATTAAAACCCCGTGTGACAGAAACTGCAAAGCTACTTTGGCTAGTATATTTATTCTACACAGTGCTTATCATCATTTTATTACTTTTTGGCGGGATGAGTTTCTTTGATTCAATATGCCACGCATTTTCGACAATAGCCACTGCTGGCTTCTCGCCTAAAAACACTTCCATTGGACATTACCAGTCCACATATATTGACTTTGTGATAATATTTTTCATGCTTGTTGCTTCAATCAACTTTTCTCTCCATTACAAATTATTGACAGGAGATTGGAGGGTGTTTCTCAGATCAAGGGAGTTGAGGTTCTTTTTGGGAGTTGTTTTAATAGCGGCCACTCTAGTTATTGGAGACAGGCTCTACCACACAAGTGAGGCAGTATTAGAGATTGTTGATACTTCCAGTTTCCAAGTAGTTACAATAATTTCTACTACTGGTTTGTCAAAATCAGATTACGAACTCTGGCCAGCAGTTTCTCAAAAAGTAATATTTCTAATCATGTTTGTTGGTGGCATGGCAGGGTCTACTAGTGGAGGTATCAAAGTAATCCGAGTATTAATTTTGATAAAGTTTGTATTCTCAGAAATTAAAAAGCTTCTTCATCCAAACGCTATTGTAAACATTAGGGTTGGTGACCAAGTGATTGACAAAAGTATATTGCTCAATATAGCTGGCTTTTTTGTCGTCTTTTGTATGCTCACAGTTCTTGGCACTGTGTTCATGTCTATTCTAGGTCTTGATGCGATGACTGCATTTACCTCTGTTATCACCACACTCAATAATGTTGGGCCAGGTTTTGGCATGGTTGGACCAAGTGATAATTACGCCTTCATACCCGATGCTGGTAAATGGATGCTTTCCTTTTTCATGCTCATCGGTCGCCTTGAATTTTTCACTGTATTGATATTGCTCAGCCCAGCTTACTGGACAAAGTAGCTGAGAAAGTATCCAATAATTTGAATAAGATTCCTGTAGCTTCAAATCACACTGAAGTGTGTAACTTTGTAATCTTAATCAATACAATAGAAGAAAAAAAGAGATGAACCAACAAATCAAATCCGTTTCGGTGATTACACTCGGGTGTGCAAAAAATATTGTAGATTCGGAAAGATTTTCAGGAATGATAAAGGCCAATGGTTTGGACATTATCAGCAATCCAGACGATGCCGATTCACTTATCATAAACACTTGCGGATTTATTTCTGCTGCAAAGGAAGAGAATCTCCAAGTGATAATGGAGGCTGCACATCTGCGTGCCGAAAGAAAGCTAAGTAGCTTAATAGTCACTGGTTGTCTTTCGGAGCGATATGATGAGGATATAAAAGAGCAAATCCCAGAGATTGACTATGTTCTTGGCACCAATTCGGACGAGCAGATTCTTAAAATATTAATTGGCGACGGCAAATACGAACTTCGGGGTGAGCGTTTGATTTCCACGCCACCCCACTTTGCTTATCTCAAAATATCGGAAGGTTGCAACCAGAAATGCTCTTTTTGTGCCATTCCACTAATGCGGGGCAAACATGTTTCTGTACTGGTGGAGCGACTGATTGCCGAGGCAAAGTATTTGGCTTCACAAGGCGTTAAGGAATTGATTGTCATTGCACAAGACACAAGCTGGTATGGGCTTGATATTTACAAGAAAAGGACATTGCCCAACTTGCTCTCAAAACTTTCTGAGATTGATGGTATTGAATGGATTCGCTTGCAGTATGCCTATCCAAGAAATTTTCCCATGGGAATCATCGAAGAGATGGCCGGCAATCCTAAGATTTGTAATTATATTGATATTCCACTCCAGCACGCCTCCGACAATGTATTGAAATCGATGAGGCGAGGAGTTAAGCGAAAAGAAATAGAAGGGTTAATTAATTCATTTAGAGAAAAATCACCTGGTATAGCCATTCGCTCTACTTTTATCACAGGCTACCCGACCGAGACTTTGGAAGATCACCTTGAGCTAATAGATTTCTTAGTTCAGATGAAATTCGACCGAGTTGGTATTTTCAAGTATTCAAAAGAAGAGGATACGAGTGCTTTTATTCTCGGTGACCCAGTTTCTGAGCAGGAGAAAGACAGACGATACGACGAGTTAATGCTTTTGCAACAAGG
>JAJRPT010000144.1 GCA_024280675.1 Bacteroidota bacterium | reverse complement strand
ATATGGGCTATTCTAATACACACGCTTGACCTCCGTTACATTTATACTCACCACCGATGGCGAAGCACTTGCCGAAACCCTAGTAATTGCATTCTCCCTCGAAGCAAATATTTCATTAGCACTAGCCCAAGTAATTTCACCAAGGAATAGTAGAATTAATAATAGACTGAATTTTCTCATAATACTTCCAATTATTTTTTAGCAAATTGCTCAAGAGGTATAACGCATAATTAATAATAAAAGTTTTACATTTGAATGAATTTCTAGAAATAACATTCCCGCTCAATCTAGGCAAAAGTCTTAGCTATAAAACTCCAGACGGTATCAAAGCAAGCCATTGTATTGGAAGACGGGTACTCGCACCACTCAATAATAAAAATACTATTGGTTTTGTGACTGGAGTTAATTCAGATAATCAAGATTTTAAAGTATTGCCAATCACAAAATTTATGGACGAGCGGGCAATCTTCTCCCAAGACTTATTGAAATTCTTTTCTTGGATTGCAAATTATTATATGTGTCCACTTGGTCTGGTTTTGAAAGCTGCACTTCCTTCGGGCTATATAAATAGTGCAAAGATATGGGTTCGGAAAGGAGTAGCACTAGATTTATTCAGTGGAAATAAATTCAGCAAAGGAACAAAAAAATATGCCGTCACTCAGTACTTAATATCCTACCCCAATAAAATATTAGTGAAATCACTCCAGAAGAAAATATCCTTTAAATCCATTCTGCCCAGCTTGAAAGAACTTGCCCAAGACGATTTAGTTGAGCTAATCGAACGGGATGAGTCTGGGAATAATATTAAATATGAGAAATTTGTCCACTTTGATTACTCAGTCTTCGAGAAAGAATCAGACATAGAGTCTCAGTTTAAAGTGTTTAAGATTCGTTCTGAACATCAAAAAAACATAATCAACTATTTCCTGCATGATTATAATCTTTTCGGAACATCTGTCCATATCACAAATCTAATTAAGCAATGTGGAGCTGCAAAATCAAGCATTGATTCACTCGAAAGAAAAGGTATTGTTAAGATAATAAAACAAAGGACTGACAGGAGTCTAAATGATTTTGACAGGTCTATTAGCTTGGTCAATGAACTAACTCATAGGGCAAATCTTGAACAAAAGATTTGTATAAATGAAATAAACAAATCACTAAATGAAAATGAGTTCAAAGCATTTCTGCTCCACGGAATAACTGGTAGCGGAAAGACTATGGTCTACATTAATATAATGAAATATTGCTTTGAGAAAGAAGGCGATAAGCCAGCTCAAATCCTACTGCTAGTCCCAGAGATTTCACTCTCCAACCAGCTCACCGACCGTTTCGAAAAGGCATTTCCCCAGCAGGTCTTCACCTATCATAGTGCGATGAGCCAAGGAGCAAAAAGAGACTGCTACGACAATATTCTCTCAGGTACAGCTAGAATTGTCGTCGGAACCCGCTCTTCTATCTTTGCTCCATTTAGAAATTTGAAGCTAATTATAATCGACGAAGAACACGACATATCCTTCAAACAAGACAGGCCTAACCCAAGATATAATGCGCGAGATTCTGCCGTTGCCAGAGCTAGATTTGAAAATATCACAATCGTTCTTGGCTCTGCCACCCCATCGCTTGAATCCTATCATAATGCCACAGGTGGAAAATATAAATTACTAGAAATAAAATACCGTGCAGACGGCGCACGACTTCCCGATATTAAAATCATTGACATATTAGAAGCCAAAAAAACATCACAAGTCAAAGGAATATTTTCTCTTGTTTTGCTTTCTGCCATCCAAAAAAGAATTGCCAAAAAACAACAAGTGATTCTCTTTATTAACCGCAGAGGATTCTCTGTCATGCTAGAATGTAGCTCTTGTGGCAATGTCCCCCTTTGTCCCAATTGTGATATTGCCCTGAGCTATCACAAAAATAAACAAAAGCTGAGGTGTCACTGTTGTGGGTTTTCTAAATATGCAGATGTAAAATGTAGAGAATGCAACAATGATAAACTTACCCAAATTGGTATCGGCACTCAGAAGGTTGAAGAACAGCTACAAGATATTTTGAATGAATCGGGAGTTGAAATAAAAATTAAGCGAATTGACTCCGATAATATTCCTTCCCAAAAGAAATTGCATAATGAGTTAAATAAATTTGCTAATGGGAAGTATGACCTGCTGATCGGCACTCAGATGATTTCAAAAGGTTTGGATTTCAAAAATGTAACACTGGTGGGAGTTATAAATGCAGATCTTGCCCTCTACCAGCCAGATTTTAGAGCAAGCGAACGTACATTCCAAATGCTAACCCAAGTTGCCGGCAGAGCGGGTCGAGACAGGAATCTGCTTGGTGAGGTAATTATTCAAACCAATAAACCAGACAACTTTGCAATTAATTATGTCAAAAAGCATTCCTATAAAGATTTTTATATCAAGGAATTGTCGCATAGGGAAAACGCTTTCTGGTCTCCTTTTGCCAGATTTTTACTGATTAAAATAAGTTCTGAGAATCACCCCCTTGCTCAAAGTGTTGCTCAAAAATTCTATAGCTCAATAGAAGAGTGTAATTTTTTGCGTAAATTTGAACCTCAAGCACCGTCGCTAGAGTACCAAGGAGGGAAATATTATGTACAAATTGTTTTGAAGGTGGACAAAAAGATAGACCTTTCTGGAGGCAAAACAAGAAAACTATTAAACAATGCAATTCTAAAAAGCAATATAAACCAAGTCCTTGGCAAAATTTCTTTTAGTATCGACATTGATTCACAATCACATTTATAGAATTTTAAAAAAAAATTATGGACAAACATTTTAACAAAATATATTCTGATTTACTGTCCTCGGTCGAAGAAAAATTAAAAGAAGTAATTTCTGAATCAAAGCCTGATTCTATTGCTTTGCCCTTTGAATATTTAATCAATAACGGCGGGAAAAGATTACGCCCAGTATTGACAATGCTGAGCTGTGGAGCTTGTGGCAAAGACCCCGCCCAGGCATTAAACCCAGCAGTAGCTCTGGAAATATTGCACAACTTCACTCTTGTTCACGACGACTTGATGGACTCTTCTCCCTTGCGGCGTGGCAAGCCAACGGTGCATGAAAAATTCTCGTCATCTGTTGCCATTCTCTTGGGCGATGCCATGATTGGCTACGCATTCAAGCTATTGCCCGAGGATAAAAATGTGACCAGCACATTCGTTGATTCGCTTGTAATTGTCTGCCAAGGTCAAGCACTCGATATGGACTATAATAATAGAAAAGACATAAGAGTTGAAGACTATTTGGAGATGATTGAGCAGAAGACTGCAAATTTGATTAAAGCATCGGTGATTATTGGGGCTAGGGTTGCAAATGCACAACAAAAAACATTAGAGTTGCTTGAAGAATTTAGTCTGAACCTTGGTCTTGCCTTTCAGATTCAAGATGATTATTTGGATTTGGCGGGCGAAAGTTCTGAGATTGGAAAAGAGATTGGGCAAGATATTTTGGAGGGAAAGAAAACTCTGATGATAATAAAATGCAGAGAACTTGCCAAAGAAAATTCTGACAAAAAGTTAATCGAAAAATTCTATAAGAATAATGGATTGGGAAAATCTGAGATACAATCCGTCAGAGATTTAATGCAAAGGCTTGGAGTTTTTGAATACACAAAGCAAATCATTGACCAATATTTTAACCTGGCAAAAGCTACTCTAGATCAATTAGCTAAAAATAAACACAAAGATATGCTCAACTGGATTTTAGAAAAAACCCAAGCACGTAAATTCTAATTTTTGGACTTGTTTTGTAATCCACTTCTGTCCCAGATTGCATTTTGCTTTTTTGCAAGAAAACGAATTATCCCAAGAACAAAACTAATGTTCATTGTGATAAAAAAAAGTGGAATCTTGAAAATATTATATCTAATCTTTGATAACTCAAAGAAATAGCCTGAGAAAGCACTGATGTATAGGAAATATTGCCCAGCCAACATCCACTCTCTTTGAGCCGATTCTTCCATCAGCAAGCCGAACAACAATAGAGCAAGGAGATACAATGGAGATGCCCAGCGAATCATTTTGTGTGACCACAGAAAAAATGATGCCCAACCAGCACTCGGGTTAAGTAATTTGGACATTGATTTGACAGTCGCAAGCCCGCCGGAAATGAGACGGATTCGGCGATGGAACTCATCGTGAATATCTTTTTCTCGAATTTCATATTTGAATGTGGAATTGTCGAATACAACTCTAAATCCCTGCTTATTTACACCCAAAATATAATATAAATCATCGCAAACTTTGTCGTTTGGAATTGGCATTATGAGATGGGTTCGGAAGCAACAGGCACCAATACTGTTTATATTTGACCAAATCTGTGATTCTTTGAATCTCAAGAACTTCTCAAATGATTGGTAAAGCTTCTCGCCCATCGAACCCATATTGTTGTCGGTCGATGCCATAATTTTGTAGGGCGTAAAACATGCACCCACATTTTTATCAGCAAAATTGCTGATTACAGTCGGTATTGTTTTTGTGTCAAATCGTAAATCGGCATCAATAAAATATGTGAAATCAGTTCTTATTTTCTCTTTTAGATTGTTTAATATTTTATTTTTTCCAGATCTCGGATACTGGAAATATTGAATGCTTGGAAATTCTTTTTGTAATTTCTTGAGAATGGAAATAGTCCCATCGCTTGAGCCATCGGATCCCACCAAAACAGAAATCTTATCGATTGGATAACAAGAGGCATAGACCGAACGAACACAATCCTCAATCATCTCCTCTTCATTATAT
>JAJRPT010000143.1 GCA_024280675.1 Bacteroidota bacterium | reverse complement strand
TACCCAAGGGCTTACATTTTATGATGGTTACTTGTATGAAACAACGGGCAAGTATGGCCAATCAAAAATAATGAAGATTGACCCACTGAGTGGGCGTGTCTTACAGACTAGGCATCTTGGCTTTAATATTTTTGGGGAGGGTTCGACAATTCTCAATGACAAGATTTATGTGCTGTCTTGGAGAGAGGGGATTTGTCTTGTTTTTGATATTCACAGTTTCAACGAGGTTGCTAGATTTTCCTATAATACCGAAGGGTGGGGACTTAGCAGCGACGGCGAAAAACTATTTATGAGCGATGGTGGTCATAAAATTAGAGTGATTAATCCCAGTAATTTCCAAGTGCTTCAAGAGATTGAGATTTTCAAAGATGGGATTCCATTTGACAATATTAATGAGCTAGAGTTTATTGGTGGAATGCTTTGGGCAAACCGTTGGACAGAAGACAAGGTCTATGTGATTAATCTTCACAGCGGTGAGCTTGAGCGAGAAATAGATTTGTCTATTTTGCGAACAAAACTGAAGAACAATCCTAGGGCGGAGGTATTAAATGGAATTGCCTACAATAGTGAGAACGGTCATTTTTATTTTACGGGAAAGAATTGGTCATCAATTTTTGAACTAGTATTTAACTAATGAAGTTGCTCTTTGGCTCCAAATTCATCGATAATATATTTCTCAACTATATCTTTTTTGTCATAGGTGACAGCATCTCGGGACGATAGGAATTTTTCGGTCTGGGGTTCTTGTGTGATTTTATAGGTGTGTGTTTTGCTAACATTCCCTTTACTTTCTTTGCTAAGCTCAAGCCGTAAATCAATTTTGCAGGAGAAGAAGTTGTTCAAACTTGAAGAGATTGTTTCTTTTTTCTTCTTTAAATAATCAAATGTAAAGGTGTTATCAATTCTGACAATCACGGTATTTGAGAGAAATTCTATTTCCGAATCAAGCATAACTCTCATGGCTGGTTCGGCCTTAATTAAATTCTCCAAAAATAGTGACCAATCATCTTGTAATTTTTCTTTGGACGGGGCTTCATTTTTTGGGTTGTCAATTCTTTTCTCATCTGATTTCTCTAGTTTTTCAGCCTTGGGCTTAGGGCTATTTTTATTGACGGTTTGTGGTTTTGAGAATGGGTTAGTTGATTGTGTTTTTGGAGGATTTAGCTCGTGCTTTTTTTTTTCTGAGTGACCAAGCTGTTGATTTTCGATTGAGTCTAAAATTATTTTCAAATCTATTGTTCTGGTAATTTTGGCTAATTTAGCGAGTGTAAGTTCAAATAGAATTTCTGCTTCCGAAGAATACCGAAGCTCATTTTGTGTAGAAGAAATCAAATTCATAATTCGAATCAAATCTGCGGAATTGAACTTCTTTGCCGTCTCCATGTATTTAACTTGAGACTTCTCAGAAAGTTCAGAAGAGGCAGAAGCGGCACCGGAGCTAATTTTCAATAAAACCCTGAAATGCTCAAGCAAGCCACTGAGACAATCACGCAAATCATAACCGGCTTCGGAGATATTTGCAGAAATACTAAACATATCGGCGATATTGCCAGTGAAGACATTGTCGGAAATAGAGAAGAAGAAATCTTCATTGATTAAATTCAGAGCAGAGGCAAGAGAAGAATACTCGATATTATTGCCACAAAAGGCAAGGGCTTGGTCGAATATTGATTGAGAATCACGCATTGATCCGTCGGATGCTTTTGCAATCGCCAAAATTGACTGCTTGTCGATATTGATGTTTTCTTTTTCTGCAATGTGACCCAGTTGAGAAGAAATATCGGAGAGTGACATTCGGCGGAAATCAAACCTTTGGCAACGGGAAATAATAGTAGCAGGTAATTTGTGTGCCTCTGTGGTTGCGAACATAAATATCAGGTGAGGCGGCGGCTCTTCCAAAGTTTTGAGCAACGCATTGAATGCCGCAGTCGAAAGCATATGCACCTCGTCAATGATATAAATCTTATATTTCCCAATAGACGGCGGATATTTTCAATTTTCACGAAGCAAGCGAATATCATCTACAGAATTATTGGAGGCTCCATCAATTTCGATAATTTCCAGCAAATCTGCGTCTGAACTTCGTTTACTTGAACCGGCACCAGCCATTCCATATTTAATCAGTTCACGGGCGTAAATTCTGGCAGTGGTAGTTTTCCCAACTCCACGTGGACCAGTGAAGAGATAAGCGTGGTGAATTCGCCCAGATTTTATCGCACCAGAAAGAGTTTTTGTAATATGGGATTGCCCGACAACTTGCAGAAAATCAAGTGGTCTCCATTTTCTTGCGGTAACTATGTATTGCTTTTGTGACATTGGTCGATTATTTTCATATATTTTGTAACTTATGCTCCTTCGAAGTGTCCAAATATATAATTAAAAAACAATAAACATAAATTTATTCCTGAGTCAAATGAAAAATATATTTCTATTATTAATTTTTCCTATATTTTCGTTACAATTAGCTGGTGCAAACAAGATTTATATCAAGCTCAAGCAAGAGCATAATAGCCCGAAAGTCTTGTCAGAGATTTATGAGGAGCTAAGTGTAAAAAAGTCTACTCAGTTAATTGCTCTGAAAAAATACGAATACAGTCTTGCCAAGAAAATCAAAAACAAGCCTTCGCTTTCTTCTCAGATTAATCAAGACCTTATTCAAACCGAATCGCATTTGCTCAGGACATATACATTAATAATTGACGAAGAGAGGGAAAGCATAAAAAAAACAATTAAAGACCTTCGCTTAAATCCGAAAGTAGAATATGCTGGCATTGCTTCGGTATCTCGCCTAAATGCGGAATCAGAGAACATAAATTCAATAGCTTTCAACGACCCGATGATTGCTCAACAGAAAATGCTTGAGACAATTAATGCTTTTTCGGCTTGGGATATTTTTGCGGGATCGCCCGATATTGTAATCGGTATATCGGATGGCGGGACGATGCAAGCACATGAGGATTTAAAAGATAACCTAGCCATTTTTGATGGAGAAATCCCAAACAATGGAATCGATGATGATGGGAACGGGTACATTGACGATTACAATGGCTACAATATGTTCGGTGGTAGCGAAGCTCAAGGATATGGCAATACGAGTAATCAGGGTGGCGCAAGTGCTGCCCACGGCACACAAACGGCCGGGATTGCAGGAGCGACGGTGGGCAATGGCTTGGGAATAGCAGGAGTTGGAGGATATTGCAAGATATTCCCAATAAAAATATCCCCCAACGGCGAC
>JAJRPT010000142.1 GCA_024280675.1 Bacteroidota bacterium | reverse complement strand
TTAGTCATCTCTTAAAGAATCAGGATAATAATTTACCCCGTGCGCCTTCCATGAGCCCTTGGAGCAGAACAGTTGGTTTAATGGGAAATATGCGCCGTAAGAAAATGGTTAAACGGTGTTCTAATTTTTTGATAGAGGCTGCGATTTCAGTTCTCACCTCGCTTATGTCTTGGTCTACTTTCTCCCTATCGACCTCGAACAAATCAACGGCTTGTTCAAGCCGGGCAAATGCCTTTTTATAATTTTCGGTATGGCTTGCAACTTGTGCAAATAGTTTCTTTACCTCTGGAGACAATGCACCTGTGTCTAGCATTTTAAATTATCTCCCAGATATTTATTTTTTTGTTCATTTTTGATGCTCTCTTATTTTACTTCCTTTACTTCCTCAGAAAATATTTCCATTGCATGGTTGAAATGCCAAAGGTAGTAGAGGTTAAGTTCTTGGCTTGGGTATTTTGAATACTCGTACAAGATGTTTAATATTTTTATTTGAAAAGATTCTTCATTGTCCCATTTTTCTTTCATGAACTCATCGACGTACTGCATTAAATAGCCGTACTCAGCCAAGTCCTCAAAGAATGTCTTTGGACGAACTTTTTCTAATATTCTTTTTAATCTTGGATTTTCTTGGGGCATTGTATATTTAACATTTTCTTTTCAAGTATCGGTAACTTACCAAGATGTCTTTAATTATACAAGTACATTACACAAAAAAGAAAATTTTTATTAACTTTATATTTGTTTAAAACTAAAATTTTGTTTATGTTGTAACGTCCGAGGGCTGTGAGGTCTTTTTATACATACAGAATCTACCTTTTTCAAATGTCAAAATCTAAAAAAAATAAAGAAAGAAAAAAAAATGAAGATGAAGATTATATCAAATCTACGCCAGGTGGTAGGCTTTATATAAATTCTGCAGATTTTTTCAAACGACAAAGTATTATCAAGTCAATTAGGAAACTGAGGGGGTCAGCTCTTATTCAAAGGCTTGAGAGAGCTGAACAAGGAGGTTAATTTCAATGCCTTGGAATCTGCTGATACTGCCCTTGATTGGCGGTTATTTTATCTTATCAAGATGTAATTTATTTAAGTATAAGCAACAGCGACTAGACAAACAAAGGTTAGTCTTTGATTCAATATTAGCAGGTATAATAGTCTTTATTTTGACTATGTTAATCAGGTATTTAGTTGATGTTTGCTTTCCTGAACTTATCCCATTTATTTACAATCTTTTTCCTTTCCACATGCCATTTATAGGCACGGCTTTAAGCTCTTTTGTTATATCAATAATCTTCACATTTAGTATAAATATATCAACTGATGAAAAATCACAATTAGCAAAATCTATAGAAAAAACTGGAGATGAGCTAGAATTAATGTTACTATCATCTTTTACTGAGGCTAACTTATTGCAATTTACATTGGATACGAGTAAAGTGTACATTGGCTGGGTTATTGAACTTCCAATACCTTTAAACACTAACTACATTAGAATCATTCCTGCTTTTAGTGGATTCAGGACAGATAGAAGAAAATTAGAAATAACTACGCACTATCTTAATGTTTATGATGAAATAATTAAAAGTAGTGAAGAAGAGATTAATTTAAATCCTGATCTAATTATTAAATTGGATAGAATTGTATCGGTTTCATACTTTGACACTGATTTATATGAAAGGTTTAATAATTTGAGTGAAAGCTCTGGTTGAATCTTAAAATAAACTTTATTGCCTAATAAGTTGGAGAAATATATTTGGATTTTGGTTGGATTGAGCAAGCGAAGTAATGGAGGCTTGCTGCAAGAATTGTGATTTGACAAGGCTAAGTTGTGCTATGGCAACGTCAGTATCTTCGATTCTGGAGATAGCTGCATTATAATTCACCACCTGTTGTTGCAGTATATCTTCTTGGGAGATTAAACGATTTGTAATCCCGCCAATGTATGCCGACACTTTTGTTACATTGTCTAGTGCTTCTGCAAGAGATTTGAGTGTTGTACCCATGTTTTCATCCGAGAATATACCCAAATTAGTTGAGTTTACATCATTTAACGCCCGAAGATCAAGACCTTGAATCCCACCGAAATTATCTTGTTTTAATGAATTTACCATAAAACTATTTTCTACGTCAAAATCAACATTGTCAGGGTTTAGGTCAATGGCAATGGAAAGAAGCGTATTTACCGCATCGGTTCCAACAATGAAATTAGAGGAATAAGTCCCGTCAATTATCTGCCTTCCACCAAATACGGTTGAGTCTACAATGGTTTGAATTTGCTGAGCAAAACGGTATGCACTCTTTGCCAGAGCAACTTTTTCGTCTGTTCCTTGAGCACCCGAGGAAGCGTTGGCTGCACTATCACGAATATTCACAATCATGGTAGAAATATTTTCATAGGCATCGAGTGCTATGTTGGTAACATTTCTTCCGTCACCAACTATACTGAGTGAGGCTTTTAGCAAACCATTACGAGCTTGAAGAGCACGTGAGGTTATAAACCCAGCCACATCATCGGCAGCGTTATTAATCCGCTTACCAGTTGAGAGTCTGAGTTGTTGTTGCGAAATATCTCTGTTTGCAAGAGCCAGAGCGTTGTAGGCAAGCTCTGAAGCTGAGTTGGTTCTTATTCGTGCGTTAGCACCAGTTGAAAAAGGCATAATATCCTCCAGGTTTCTTTTATAAACCCATTAGTTTTTCAATTTTTAAAAAGATTTATTCTATTATAATCATTTATTATTTACAGCCGTGGCAAGTGAGGGGTTGTTGTTTAATTTAACATACTTCGCACGCACGCACCCAGTAAAACTATAATCTCAATCGACACTTACTCTACTTGTCTTGTGTCTATTATTGCTGAAGCAGTCTCAAGAAAGCTTGCGGATTCTGATTAGCTTGAGCAAGAGAAGTCAGTGAAGATTGTTGCAAGAATTGCGATTTCACTAAGTTCAATTGTTCTTGAGCCACATCTGCGTCCTCAATCCTCGAGATAGCCGCATTATAGTTCACAATCTGACCACTAATAATATACTCTTGAGAGTTCAGTCTGTTTACCATACCACCCACATAGGCTGCAACTTTATTGACATTATCAATAGCAAGTGCAAGCGATGTAAGTGTCTCGCCGATAACACTTTCTTCGAATATCCCAAGGTCATCAGAGTTAGTTTCATTGAACTTTCTCATATCAAGACCTTCGACTCCAGCGAAATTACCGACTGACAGGGAATTCATATTGAAGTCATTGCCCTTGACATTATAGTCGTCATTCTCAGTGGTGAGATCAACTGCCAGAGTGATAAGCGAGTGAACGGCATTTGTGCCGACAACAAAGTTTGCCGAATAAGTCCCATCAATAAGTTGTCTTCCACCAAAGACGGTAGTCTCGATAACTGTTTGTATTTGATTGACCATTCTCGAGGCTGCTTTGGAGAGTGCAACTTTTTCTGCCGTACCAGTTGCCCCCGAGGTGGCAAGGGCGGTAGAGTTTTTTACATCTCTGATTAGCTCTGCAATGTTTTCAAGAGAATCCATTATAATATAGCTCACATTTTGAGCATCTCCCACAGCTTTTAAGGCTGCTTTTAGCGCACCATTCCGAGCAGATAATGCTCGTGAGGTAATATATCCAGCCACATCATCGGCCGCGTTGTTAATCCGCTTACCAGTCGAAAGCCTTAGTTGCCTGTTAGAAATATCACGGTTCGATATTTCGAGGGCATTGTATGCGTTCTGTGCAGATATATTTGTTCGTATTCTGGCGTTACCGCCGACACCATAAGGCATATTCACCTCCGTGTGAATTACTTAATGATTATTTATTCTAACTCTAACTCTTGCCAATTTTTTTAAGGCAAAACATATTAATTATCTTTATACATCATTCAAGGCTCGTGCCAAAGATTTGTTTCTAGGGCTTTTGCACTTGAGTCGTTTATTTTTTTCAGCAGGAAATTTCTGCTTACCTTTTCCATGTTAAGAAACCGTGCCAAAGTTTAGAATTACTCTTCTGCCCTGTCTAATAAGTATTGATAGCAAGGGTTTAGAGCGAATGTCTCAATGATAAGCAGGTCACATTATGTTGAAAAGAAAGTGAGGATAATTGACCAAAGCATAACATTTGGCTATTATTGTTGAAAAATTCCATAATCGGGATTGACAAAAAATGAAGAAAAGGAATAGTTTTTGACGTGGTTTTATTGTGCAATTCTATTAATATATGGTCAAAAGTGAGCAAATGGTGTCAAGGCTCATATTTTACAACCATTTTTTTTATTGATTCCTACCATAATTTCTTTTATTTTGTAGTTCAGCTTTAGTAAAAGCTGTGCTAACAAATGCTAACAACCATTGTCGTGTGACTCTACTTTTATGAACCATCTATCTGAATTACTTTCAAGATTATCCACCGCAGAAAATATTGTAATATTTACTGGAGCTGGTGTTTCGGCCGAAAGCGGGATTGCAACATTCCGTGACCCTGGTGGACTTTGGGCAAAGTTCAATCCGGCTGAGCTTGCCTCGGCCGATGGCTTTATGGCAAACCCAGAGCGGGTCTGGGGGTGGTATCAATACCGGCGTAATATCATAGATGAGTCCAGCCCAAATGCTGGTCACTTTGCCATGGCACAGATGCAGAAGATGTGGCACAGGGCTACTGTAATCACTCAAAATGTAGACCGGTTGCACCAAAAAGCTGGAGCAAGGGGTGTAATAGAGCTTCATGGCAATATAATAGAAAATCATTGTTTTGAGTGTAGCGAGCCTTATTTGGATGAAATAGATTTGTCTTCAAATAAAAATCCACAATGTGGGTGCGGCGGGATGATTCGCCCCTCTGTTGTTTGGTTTGGGGAAATGCTCCCAGCTCTTGCGATGAAAAAAGCAGAAATCTCTGCCATGAAGTCTGAGGTGTTTTTCTCAATTGGGACATCGGCAGAGGTTTATCCCGCGGCTAATCTTCCCATTTTGGCAAAAGAAAATGGAGCCTATGTGGTGGAAGTAAATCCAAATGAAACTGCAATCTCTGATTATATGAATTTGTGCGTCCGAGAGAATTCGGCTGAGTTTCTGCCAAAGTTGCTTATTGAATACAAAAAGTTTCTTAACAAATAGGGAGTTAGAATATGAGTGAATTGCTTTTGTATCTAGTGCTAATATTTTTAATTGTTTTAATTATCTTGCAATTCAGAAAAAAAGATGATGGCTCAAAAGATGAAATAAAAAGCATCAATGTGGGAATGAAATCTAATTTTGATGCTATTTCTAGTATCCGCAAAGATTTCTCTGACGAAGCTAGGAAAGACAGATTCGATTCCCACGAAGCATCCAATAATCTCAGAGAAGAAGTTAAAAAATCAATTTTTGAATATGGGGACAATCAATATAGATTATTAAAAGATCTTTCTCAAAAAGTAGACACTCTCACAGAAAAGAATGAAGAGAAAATTACTAAGCTGGGCGATTCGGTCGAGCTGAAATTGAAAGAGATACGGCAAGACAATAATACTCAACTTGAGAAAATGAGAGAAACGGTGGACGAAAAACTGCAGAAAACTCTTGAGTCTCGTCTGGGTGATGCTTTCAAACAAGTTTCAAATCTTTTAGAAAGTGTCCACAAGGATATGGGCGAGATGAGGAATTTGGCGACCGGCGTTGGTGACCTCAAAAAAGTTCTCACAAATGTCAAAACAAAAGGCGATTTGGGCGAGTACCAACTTGAGAATATTTTAGAGCAGATTCTGGCTCCAGAACAATTTGCCAAGCAAGTTTATGTAAATCCTGATGAGAATGTGAAAGTGGACTTTGCAATCAAACTGCCAGGCAAAGATGACTCAGGAGGCCAAGTCTGGTTGCCCATTGATTCAAAATTCCCTCTTGTCGATTATGAAAACTTATTGAATGTTTACCAAGGAAATGACAAAGAACAAATTAAATCTTTTCAGAAGAAATTCGCCACAAGCATTAAAAATCATGCAAAGTCAATCAAAGCAAAATATATCGATCCGCCAAATACAACCGATTTTGCTATAATGTTCTTGCCGATTGAAGGGCTTTATGCAGAAATTGCAAGAGATGTGGAATTGTTCAATGTCTTGCAAAACGAACATCAAATCACAATCGTTGGCCCGACAAATCTTGCAGCTTTGCTTAATAGTCTGAGTATGGGATTTCGTACATTGGCGATTGAGAAGCGTTCCTCCAAGGTGTGGAATGTGCTGGGTGAGGTGAAAAAAGAGTTTGGGAAATTCGGTGGGATTTTAGAAAAAGCCAAAAAGAATATTCAAAGTGCCGATAAAAATCTTGATGATTTAATTGGCACACGAACAAATGCAATAAACCGAAAATTAAAAGGAGTGGAAGAGGCTGGTGTTGATTATGACTTATTTGAATCTGAAACAAGCCAAAAAAAGCTGAAATAATTAAATCCATAAAGATTTAAATATTATTTGACAAAACTGTAGTATCTTGAGGGTTAGTGCTTTGGCATTTGAGAGAATAATAGTAGTATTTAAGGAAAAAATAAACGAATGAAGCTCCACAAAAGGAAAATAGCAATACAAATCATCTCGATAATGATGTTGAGTTTTATTGTAATCTCAGTTCTTTTGTATATAAACGTAAAGGAAAAAACAAACAAAGTAGATAAAATCATCCAAGTTCAGAAAACGCTTGGGCTGATGGAATATGTGAGTGCACTGAGTCACGAGCTTCAAAAAGAAAGGGGTAGAAGTGTTGGCTTTGTAGAAAGTGGTGGCAAGAAATTTAAATCTGAATTGCAAGAGCAAAGGCTTCTGACCGATGAAAAATATCTAGAATACAGCAACTACATCAAAAAAGAACTGCCCAGTTTAACAGATGAGAAACTGCAAGAGAAAATTAATCAAGTAAACATTGATTTAAGTGCGGTTTTTGATGTTGCAAGAAAAATGACTGACACTCTTTCAAGCCCAAGCAAGCTTTATAAAATTCAAGGCGTTTACACCTCAAGCATTAATAAATTTATTCGAATGGTTGAGCTGTTGAGACCTCATATAAAAAATGATATGTTTTATAAAACCATAAGACTTTATCAATATGTCCTAGAAGAAAAAGAATTGATGGGGGGGTTGCGTGCAAACCTCTCTAGGGTATTTGCGGCAAACAAAGTCACTCTTGGATCTTATTTAGAAGCTAAGTGGCTTATCTCTAGGATGAAATTATTCAGAGAGAAATTCAAATTTATTGCTACAAAAAAACACTTAGAGTTCTACAATAAGACTATGAACTGTGTGGAATTTCACGAAGTTGAAAGGCTAATTAAATACGTCAGAGCAAGTATTTCCCATGACTCTTTGGGGATTATGCCAGAATATTGGTTTGCTCAATCGACTGTGCTTATCGACAAATTGAAAATAATAGATGATTCCCTTGTATCGGAAATTAGAAAAAGCTCTGCGCTAATGCTCACCCAAGAAGAAGCCGAAAGAACTGAGCTTTTAGTTACAGTCATAGTTGTACTCTTGTTCATTCTTCTTATAATATTCCTTACAGTCAGAAAAATTGATACAAAGCTAGACGAATTATCCCAGCTTGTTCTAATGGCAGAGCGGGTTAGCAAGGGTGATTACAGATTTGAAATCAGTGGCGGCTCCGATGACGAGATAAAGGCCGTCACACAGTCTTTTGTGCAAATGAGCAAGGTGATTGAGTCCAAGGTAGATGAGCTAGAAAAGAGTGAGCAGAAGTTCAGACTCATTGCCAATGACATGCCTGTGGCATTGCTTGCCACAAGAAAGAGCGACGGGACAGTGCTTTATGCCAATGATTTTCTTTGTAATCATTTCGGATATAAAAAAGAAGAGATAATAGGGAAAATGACACCTAACTTCTACCACTCACCCGAAGGTCGCGCCAGAGTAATACAAGCATTTATGAAAAAAGGCTTCCTGCTCAACCATGAAGTTCTTGCCGTAAATGGAGATGGTAGCCCAAGTTGGATAAGTATATCTATGCTGAGTGCAACATTTGATGAAGAGGAAGTTTTCTTTGTGAGTTTCATTGAGATTAATGATTTGAAAAAAGCTCAGAAGATGCTAATAGAGTCAGAGAACGAAACTAGAAACTACAAAGACGCACTCGATTCCTCTGCCATCATAGTAATCACAGACAGGCAAGGAATAATTATAGAGATGAATGATCATTTCTGTGGCATCTCGGGTTACAGCCGAGAAGAATTGATTGGTAAAAATAATAATATTGTAAGCTCCTCACACCATAGCGAAAAGTTTTGGCAGGATTTCTGGTCTACAATCTCCGGTGGCAATATCTGGAGAGGCGAAATAAGAAACAGAGACAGAAGTGGCGACCTCTATTGGGTTGATACAACTATTTACCCTGTGAAATCTTCAAGCGGAGAAATAGAAAAATATCTTGCAATTCGCTTTGATATATCAAGTCGGAAGAAAACAGAAGGCGAGATTGCTTTGCTACAAACAATAATGGAGTCGATCGGTCATAGCAAAGATTTCAATTCAGCTTTGGAGGCAGTGCTAGGAAAAATATGCGACGCAACCTCTTGGCTTATCGGCGAGGCTTGGGTGCCAAACCACGAGCAGACTCTTTTGGAATGCCACACCACTTATTCTTCCAATGACGAAGACTTGCGTGATTTTAGAAGATCAAGCCAAAATCTTCGTTTTGCAAAGAATGAAGGATTGCCTGGTCGTGTTTGGCATTCACGCACGCCCCAGTGGGATGAAAATATTGCAAAACTAAGTTATGAGCAATTCCCACGAGTTGATTTGGCAAGACAATGTGGCATCAAGGCTGGCTTTGGTGTTCCGATTATTAACGACGGCGAACTGATTGCGGTGTTAGAGTTCTTCACCGATGAGCTGAAATCTGAAGATAAACAAATGATTGGCTTTATCTCTACAATCGCCAACCAATTAAGCATAGTCGTGAGTCGAAAACAAGCAGAGGATAAATTAAATGAATCCGAGAAGAATTTTAGAGAACTCTTTGAAACTATGGCTCAAGGAATTATTTTCCAAGACAAGACAGGGCACTATCTTTCTGCCAACCCAGCAGCCGAAGAAATACTTGGGCTTACAGTAGACGAGCTAAATGACACCAGTGCTCGCAATTTAAGGAGAAAACCTCTTAGAATGAATGGTACAAGTTTTGAAAGAGGGGAGTATCCTTCCCATATTGCATTAGCCGAAGCAATGCCAATCCTTGATATTGTCATGGGCGTTTATAATCCAAGGCAAAACAAGGTGAAGTGGGTTTTGTCTACTTCCATCCCACGTTTTCGAGAGGGTGAAGAAGCTCCATACGAGGTGTTTACCACATTTATCGACATAAGCGATTTGAAAGAAGCACAGGAATCATTGCAGGAAAGCCAAGAGAAATTCCAATCACTCTTCGACAAGAGCGATGACGCAAAGTTGCTTATTAGAGACAATATATTTTCAGATTGTAATCAATCTGCTGTTAATTTATTTGGATATGAGGGTAAGCAAGAATTCATGGAAACCCATCCTTCTGTTCTTTCGCCCGAAAAACAAATGGACGGGCGAGCTTCATTCGAGAAGGCAGAAGAGATGATGAAGATTGCACTCGAGAACGGTTCGAATCATTTCGAATGGATACACAGAAGGGCAAATGGAGAGGACTTTTATGCAGAAATATGGCTCAACACAATAACAACAAAGAATGATTTATTTATTCTCACTGTAATCAGAGATTTAACTGAACTCAAGAATGCTCAAGAGGCTTTGGTTAAATCCGAACAAGAGGCCAGGAATTATAAAAATGCACTAGACTCAAGCGCTAATATTGTGATGACAGATGCCTCCAATAATATCATTTATGTCAATGATCATTTCTGTGAAACCTCTGGCTACCAAAGAGAGGAGGTCGTTGGTCAAAATCCAAGAATAAACAGCTCTGGTTATCATAGCAAAGAGTTTTGGAAAGACATGCTCAAAACAATTCATAGTGGCAAAGTCTGGCGTGGTGAGATTCGCAATAAAAAGAAAAATGGAAAGTTTGATTGGCATGACACCACAGTTTACCCAATCAAATCGGCAAGCGGTGAGATAACAGAATTTCTTGCCATACGCTTTGACATTACAGAAAGAAAGAACTTTGAGCAAGAAATTATTAAAGCCAATAATCAAAAAGATAAGCTCTTCTCAATAATTGCCCACGACCTAAAAGGACCATTCACTGGTTTTTTATCTCTTACCGAAATGCTTGCAAATGATAGCAATCTTCTTCCTGCCGATAAGATTACAAGCCTTGGCAAGATGATGCACGACTCTGCAAAGTCTACCTACGCACTGTTGGAAGATTTACTAGAATGGGCTAGGTCTCAGTCTGAGAATTTAGAGTTTAAGCAAATTAAGACGTGGCTCTTTGAATGTGTGGAAAATATAGTCAATCTCTATTCAGAAAATGCACGTGCAAAAAATATTAATCTAGTTGCTAATATTTCAAAAGATTTATTTGTTTTTGCAGACATCTATATGCTGAATACAATTTTTAGAAACCTAGTTTCAAATGCTTTGAAATTCACACCTGTTGATGGCAAAATTGAAATTTCATGCGAGATGGTAAATGAAGAAATGCTTAGAATATCAATTTCAGATTCAGGAGTTGGAATAAAAGAAGAGATACTAGAAAAATTATTTACAATAGGCACCAAACACACCAGCCGTGGCACCGAGGGTGAGAAAGGCACAGGGCTTGGCCTGCATCTCTGTGTTGATTTTGCGCAAAGGCATGGCGGAGAATTGTCTGCCGAAAGCACCGTCGGCAAAGGTTCAATATTTTCATTTACTATGCCAATTTGCAAAGAGTAATAACCTTTAAAGTTTTGCTTTATTTGATTTATCTGGATTTATGTCGATACGCTTCTAATATTGCTATATTGCACAATCATAAAACAATAATTTTGACACAAAATAATTTTGACACAATGAAAAATATATTCTCGGTATTCTTTAATATAGACAGGACTTACCTCACTCTTATGGAAGTCAATGATAAGGGCTTGGAGCTAAAGTTCATTGACTCGACACGTACTCAAATCGATCTCGAAAATATTTCCAGTAGTGAGTCAGTCGAGGGAATTAAAGAGCTTCACCAGATGATAGATGAAAACAAGGACTCTATAAAAAGTATCAACGTTGCAATCCCAGCCGAAATAGTCTTTGTGACTCAGTTCCCAGGAGCCTCTGGCATGAACACAGACGAGCTGAACCAGCTAGTAAATCTCGAAATAAAGCAAGCCTTTCCTCAGTTCAACTCAGATGATTTTACATCGAACATCATCCCAATGGAGCCCGCAAAGGACGGCTCTTCGATGATGATGGCCGCAATTATACAGAGGGAGATTCTTGATTCTATCAAAGAAATATTTATAAACCATTTGCCTGTTCAAAATATCGAGGTTAGCCAGCTTGCCGCCCATACTTCATTTTTGTATAATTATCCCGAGAATGCAGAGAAAACAAATATAATATTTGGTATACAAGATCAGTTCATTGACGTGAGTGTAATCAAAAATGCCAAGCCAGCATATTATAACCTTCTCTCAATTCCCTCACCCGATAAGATTGGCGAGCTCTTCGAGGAAGAATACAATAAGATAGTAGAAGTTTGTGCCGACCAAGTCGATGGCGCATATTTCTTTGGCATGGGGCTAAGCAAGGAAATTTATTTCCAAGTATGGGAGACTGCAATGGCAATCGGAATAATGGAGACGGGTAGGTTGAATGCTTTCCGCATGGTTGAATCTGGGCTTGACCAAAGACGCAGGGACTACTGCTCTCGTATGATGCATGTACTTCCTCCTTGTGTCGGTTCTTGCATCCCAGCATATCACAAAACTATTCCGCTCTATTAATACTATTTTTGATTTTTATCTATGAGAATTATTTCAGGCTATTTGGGTGGTCGTCAGATTGGAGCAAAATTGCCAGAGGGCATTCGTCCAACAACAGACATGGGCAGGGAATGGCTCTTCAATGTTTTGGATAATTTAGTAGGTGTTGATGGTTTATTGTTTTTAGATTTATTTGCTGGTAGTGGTGTCACTGGCTTGGAGGCAATTAGCCGTGGTGGAAATTCACATTTTGTAGACAAATCAAAAAATAGCATTGATTATATTGGGAAATTAGTTTCAGCCTTTGAATTAAACAACAAGCAATACTCAATTACAAGAAGTGATTCGATTAAGTTCTTGTCCTGCACAGAGTTAATATTTGACATAATATTTATTGATCCGCCCTACAAGACGCTTCTTTGCAAGCAGTCTCTTGACGCAATTTCTTCTCGAGCTGTCTTTGACAATTCCTTAATTGTGATTGAGACACAGTCATTCCAAAGACCAAACATCTCTGCTTTTGAGCTAATCAAAGAGAAAAAGATGGGCAACAGTATTTTCTTTATTCTAAAAAAGAAATTCCTAAAGAGTCAGAGCTAGACAAGTAATCTAAAATAATTTACTATAGATGTATTTGATTGAGACATCGAAGAAAGAGAGGTCTGCGATAAAAAGTATTCCTTGGACAAGACCAACTGCTCTTTTGCCACATCTGCGTCATCAAAGCGAGATATAGCGGCCTCATAGTTAGTGATCTGCGAAAGTAAGAAATCACCAGTTGATTTTAATCTGTTTTCAATTCCGCCTAAATACCCAGTAATTTTTGTGATATTGGTTTGAGCCACAGAAAGTTTGTCAATGAAAGCAGAGATATTTTCATTCGAGAAGACACCCGCATTGCCGTCGCTAATACTATTAAGAACAGACAAATCCAGCCCCGTTACCCCAGCAAAAGAAAGCAATCCTTCGCCTTTAGCTCCAGAAATGGCATTGAGTGAGAATGTGCCGCTCTCTACTTGGAGGTCCTTATTGGATGATCCGAGATCTACATTTATATCAAGAACCGTGGAATCTGCCCTGTATCCAATCACCCATTCACCATTGTAATTCCCATCGAGCAGTTGTTTTCCGCCGAAAACAGTGGAATCAGCCACAAGTTGAATCTGTTGAGCCATTCGGTAAGCCGACTTGCCGAGTGCTGCTCTTGCTTCGACACCAAGAGAATCTGAGGAGGCGTTGAGTGCGGATTCTTTAATGCTAGTCAGCAAAGTGCTTACATTGGCAAGTGAATCCTGAGATATTGCCAAAACATTCCTAGCTTCCTCTGTTGCCAGTATAGAAGTTCTCAGTGAAGAATTCCTTGAGAACAAAGAACGGGCACTAATATAGCCCGCAACATCATCTGCTGCTTGGTTAATTCTTCTGCCTGTCGAAATACGAAGCTGGCTAGTTGCTATTTTCTGCCCAGACCTCAATAATGAGTCATAGGCTTGCATTGCAGAAATATTCGTACGAATTCTCCCGCCTAAATTAGTTGCCGTTGGCATATAAACCCCACTTAACCAAAACCCAAAAACAGCTTCCTTGCCTTATTAGCCATCCTGCTACTTCAGTTCAAATAATATTTATTTCCTAAGAATAAAAAACAACTTCCACTCTCCGTCCCTAGTGGAGAGAATATCCACTCAACACATTGCCAGACACAAAAATCTAACGAAATGCAATGAATACAAGATTTCCTTATCACACCCTTCACCCTAATGTTCGGGTGATGAAATAAACAAGTGCGTCCATGCTTGAATACAATTCTTCCTTGTGCGTGTCTCTTTCGAAGCAATCTTTTTTTAAGTGGTGGAGATTCCAAACATAGTACTCAAAAAGTGTTGGATAACACAGCAGAAACTAAAAATGGACACTCATCCCATTTAAAAAAAAGATGACCGTCCTCCATGTTTGCGAGGTTTGTAGCGAACCCTAGGAATGCAATATAGAATAATTTTCAACAATAACAAAACTTTTGTTAAATATTTCTATAAAGCTGCCGATATAGGTCAAGTATTTTTAATCTTTAATATCTTTTTATCCCAATAAGTCTTAACTTTGCTAGTGTTTTATAAGTATTCTCAAGTATAAATTGAATTTCACAAAAAATAAAGATTTATCAAAATACCTAGAGAAGAAATTTTCTCTTGTGGGCAGAAGTCCAGTATTTTTAAAGCAAGTTGAGGTAATGATGGGTGTGGCACCGACGGACCTCAATGTCTTGATTACTGGAGAAACAGGAACTGGCAAAGAAGTTTTTGCAAGAGCCATTGCGGGTCTTTCTTCAAGGGCAAAAAAACCTTATGTGAAGATTAATTGTGGAGCAATTCCTGAGACCTTGCTGGAGTCTGAGCTGTTTGGACATGAAAAAGGTGCATTCACCGATGCCAAACAAAGACGAATTGGTTTTTTTGAAACGGCAGACAAAGGGACAATATTTCTTGATGAAATTGGGGAGCTAGCCCTCGGCACGCAAGTCAAATTGCTAAGAATCTTGGAGTCTGGCGAGTACAATTCGCTCGGCTCATCGAACACCAAGCACGTTGATATTCGAGTAATTGCAGCAACTAACAGAGAACTCGAAGAAGAAGTTCGCCTTGGGAATTTCAGACGGGATCTTTTTTTTAGGCTGAAGAATGTCCATATTGAACTTCCTCCACTAATTGAGCATTCGAGTGATGTGCCAATTTTAACTGAGTTTTTTCTAAAGAAATTGTCTAAGAAACTCCAATTACCATTTCATAATCTTTCGCCCGACTCATCTTCAATCCTTTCGGCTCAAGCCTGGAGTGGCAATACTCGTGAACTCAAGAATTTAATTGAGACAATGGTAACGCTTGAGAAAACTACAAATATAACACCAGAAATACTAAGAAATTATATAAAACCAACTCTGCCGTCACATTCGGAGAGTTATAAAGATTCACCCTCCTCTCACCTTAGGCACATCCCCTCCCAGGAGAATTTGGCCGCCTCTGAGTTGGGGCTAATCTTTCGCTCGCTCATGGAGTTGCGAAATGATATGAGCGAACTCAAGCACATGACTCACAATAATGGCCTAGATATATCTGAGATACGAAGCCAAATTGAGAATAATTCCGAACAAAGGTTTGAAGTACTCGGCGATGAAGTTGCTCAATTTGATTTAAGTTTAATCGAAGATTTGCAGTTCACAGAAATTGAGAAGCTAATGATTGAGCATCTATTGGAAAAGCACCAAGGCAGTCGCGTGCGTGTAGCTAAATCTTTGGGGATTGCCGTCCGTACACTTTATCGGAAAATCCAAGATTATGGCATTGACAAATAGCAGATTCTTAATCAAAATTAAAATCTCACCAGCTATTGTTTCCTGCAATTTTCTCCATTATGTGGTGACTATCCCCATATTTGCATAATGAACCACACTCTTTTCTCAATATTGATGTTAATATGTATTTTATTTCTATGCTTCCCCTCTTGTTCCTCGGCATATTTAATTTGCCTATCGCCTCAGCCTTCCTCTTGTCTGGTATTACGATGTAAAGTGTTGATTTGTCAGAAGGTAGTGTAATTGATAAATCTAACATTCGCCCGATACCTGAATTAATTGAAGTGCTTGTCTCGACTTCGAATGCACAGGCAATATTATTTGTATCTTTTTTAAACCATATAATGTCGATTAGTTCTATTGTTCTCAGTATATCTTTTTCTATTTCTATTTTAGGAAACTTCTCAAGACTAATGGATGAAAAACTATCTCCTTTGTAAGACCTTGAGCGGTCGTTCGAGGCGGCAATCACATCATATCCCAAGGCATTTCCAATTGTGAGAAGATAATGTTGCATCTCTTGGTGTAAGTGCTTTTCCTCACTTTCATTTTCGGCATTTTTATTTCTTTTTTTAAGCCCTTTATTAATTTTCTCCCAGTCCTTATCCGAAAGGGAATTTTCTTGTCCTGCTAGAATATTATTCACTCCAATTTCAAAAAGAAAACCACCCAAATCTCCTAAATCTGTAGAAAAATATTTTTTATATTCTACATTTTTCTCAATTATAACTTCTCTCATCTTCAAATATTGCGACCATGAACCTAACTTAATCTTAGCGTCAAACAATATATTAAATCCCTTTACAATCGCTGTATTAAAAGGCGGAAAAACAGTGGGGTGTAAAAAATATAAAATATTGGCAACCGCAGGTCCAAGTCCCTTTATTTTCCTTTCGTCCAATTTCATTATCTCACCCAATAGTTTCTCCTCTTTTGAGGTATTAAGGCAGTTCTCTAAAAATTGACCAAAATATTTCTTGTTTTCCTGATTTTCATAAATGTCAGGAATCCGCATCTTCGGCTTCCAGTAAAAAGGATGTGAGGCACCTTGGAAAATCTGTTTTTGCTCGGAGATACAAGAAATTACATCTTCTAGCGAACTCCCTTTGAAGTCATTGGGGAATGTTTCATCTTTTACATCCTTGACAACTATTTTAACTCCTCGTTTGATTGTGCCAAATGCTTTGAGCCGTTCCTTGTAATTGAGAAACCAATTTTTGTAAAGTAGATCTGGATTTTCTTTGTATTCTTGGATTAATTTTTCCATACTATTTTATATTTAGGCGGTAAAAAAAAATGCACCTACAAAGATAACATTGTAAGTGCATTATTAAAAATTAATAAATATCTCAGACATTCAATGTCCTAGACATTCAATGTCCTAGACATTCAATGCCCTAGACATTCATAGTTTTTGAATAATCTTGACCAATAACTCCATCTTTGCAAAGTTTACTCGTCATAAACTCTGCCGAATGCCGTGACTGAATCTCCAGGGCATCGGAAAGTGAGCTGGCACAACTATCTATAATTGTATTAAGTATTGCTTGTCTGGATTGCTCCAAAGACTTGTTCCCAGAAGCAGTTACGCTGACAATATCTTTTGGAATACTCATCCCACTGCTTTTAAGTTCACGCCTTTGTTGAGGGCCAGATGCCATTGACCAAGCCGCTTTTATCGCATCTTCTTCACTTCCAGCAAAATCAACCAACCAGCCGCATGTCTTTTGGGCTTTGATAAATTTACCACTTATCATCATATTGGCAATTTTTGACCAATCTTCTACTTTAGCTTTGCGGAATGTCCAATGACACATCTCCATACCAGGGACAACTGGCAAATTCACTTCAGGAGCACCAACTTGCAAATCATTCGTTGCCACCACATAGTGACAATGCAGGAAAAGCTCTAGCATTCCGCCAAGGCAACGTTTACCACGCATGAACCCGACAGAGCTCTCAAACTCGTTGTGCAAACGACGGGCTGTTTTTGACCACTCCATTGAAATTCTTTTCCCTTCTTCTTTGTCATACAAGGCTGGGTAAAAGTCCGATGTTTCTGCTCCAACAAGCTGGGTTGTTAGGTGAAAATCTGATGTCAGAATCACTCTTTTAATATTCTCAGATTTTAGCCAATCAATGGCACGGTTCAATTCATCATTTACATCCCAGTTGTAAGATTCTCGAGCAATTGTTATCACGCCAATTTCTCCATCATGTTCGGCATTGACATAAAGCTGATTCCAATCATTGCCGGTGAGTGATTCAATAGTTTCAGGATACCAAGCATTTTCGGCCGCCTCTGGATGAAGTTTATGGTAATCTTCTACAATTTGCAAACATTTCTCCGATCCTAGTTTTCTTATTTGGGCGAGAACTCCTGAGCGAAATTGTGCACAAATCTCACCCAGCATATTGATGTGTGTGAAATGTGAACGTTTCTCGTGCAAAATCAAAGATGTCATCTGGATAAGTGGACCCAAGATCCAAGTCTCAAATAATTTCTCATCTCCATTTCCCATCTTCTGGTTCACGATCGGACGTAGGTGATTGAGTGGATACCAATTTTGCCCGCTGTCTTTTCTTTCTGTGAGTACCGAAGACGGCTCATAAACCTCTCCATAATTTTTGCTAAGGTGGGCAAGGCATGACCAAGTCAGAAAGTTTGCACCCTTTGCACCAATCACGTCGTGAGCACGAAATGGATTCGGTCCGAAATATTTACGAACGTATTTGTCAATTTTCCAATATGGCATATTCGTCGCTTCGTGATAACGGCTTGCCGCCAAAGTCACTCCACAAAAAAGTACGTCAAGCACAAATGACCAATCATCACTAACAGGCATTGGAATCATGCCCAAAGCCCAAAGCATTTTCGTGATGTCGGACGGTGACTCTTCGACAGTCTCCCACACTTTATTGATTTGGTGAGGAAAAGCAGGATGCGCAATGCCCACACCAAGCTCTGATTCTGGGAAGCCAGAAGTCACCGAGCGGATTTCAATTCCAGGAAATTCTTTTCGGAACACTTCGTAGTGCGATTTCTTGATTTCTAATATTTCTGGAATTGCTTCGAGCAAGAATTTTGGATTGTATTTTTTGAGTGCTGGTGGTAGAGTTTTGCCGTCGTAGTTCATGCGGGTAATTGACGACATTATCTCATTTGACTCTGCCACTCCGAATGAAGCCGCCAGCCCGTCGTATTGCTGTGCTAGACCATCGGCGGCACCAGGGAAATCTAGCCCAATAATCGGCACGCCAAATTCTTTTAGCCTCACACCAAATTGCATCATCTTCCCAGCACCAACAATTCCATTAGCCCCCGAAATAACCAATGCACCTCGCTCGCCCTCTTTGCCAAATACTTTGTCCACATACTCCGAAGCATTTGCTGGCAGTTTGCCACTTTTAAATATTTCCAACACAGTCCCAAGACCCAATGTCTGGAGTGTGTCTTCTCTCATTTGTTTTATCATTATTTTAATCCTCCATCACTTACTTTAAATATTGTTGCAATTCCCACATCACCTGCGGCACATCCAAACACCAAAACATAGCCGCCGCCAAGCGACACCGCTTCTTCCAATGCTTCGATTGTCACGCGCGTTAGAGTCGGCCCTTGAGGATGCCCCCAAACAAGCGGGCAACCTGTGTTGTTTAACTTCGCCCAATCAAAGTTCAATAATTTTCCAAATATTGCATCATTTACAGCAAATGGATTATGATTTTTTATTACGACCATATCGCTCAGGCCAAGACTCATTCTTTTGAGTAATTTTTCTACCGTTAGTGCAGGAGCCTCAGGCATCATCGATGGGCTGGTTCTGTATTCTGTTTTGCCCACAAACTGAATCAGTATCTCTGGCCGTGAGCTAAGTTCTTTGGCTTTCTCAGGAGTGGCAACCAAGATTGTTGCCATACCATCGGCGGCATGGGTTTGTGTCCCAGATGTGACGCAAGAGTCCAGTTCACGTTGGGCTCTTAGAGTCTCTAAAGAAATTGCTTTTGTGCCAATGTCAGACTCAACTTTGCCAATTGGTTTGCCTTGAACACCAAGAACTTCCAGCGGCACTAAAACATTATCCAACGCACCAGATTCCAGCGAATCAAAATATTGCTTATGTCTCAGATATGAAATATCATCGACTTCACGGCGATCTATTTTGTGTTTGCGCGCGGCATTGCCAGCCGATGCAATCATTGAGTTTCCTGTTGCTGGATCAAATCCAAAATTATCCCACACATCGGCAAGCACTTGAGTGCGTTCGTAGGTTCTTCGCTCTGGGAAAACGCCAACTGGCGAATCAGAAGTTCGGTCGAATGTAAGAACTCCACAGACATCGCTCGACCCCATATTCACTTCGGATCCAGCGTGAATAATTGCTTGCAGGCCAGTTGCACAAGCCTGCTCCAAGTGATGACCACCAATGCGGTGACCACCCGTACTCGAAAGAAATGGTGATCCCCAGAATTTCCAATGCCAAGGGATTGTCGAGCCACTTACCAAGTAATCAATCTCGCTTTGCCTCACATTCCTTTTTCCCATAATATAGCTCATCGCCTCGCCGGCAAACTGCCCTATATTCACTTCTGCCAGAGCGGAAGTTTGCCAAGTGGGAAAAAAGCTAGATCCCCAAGTGCCATAAGGAATTACGGCACCGGGAAACATATTTTTATCATTAGTCAATTTGTTATTCCTTATTTACTTCTAGATTTTTCTGTTTATTTGTTTATTTATTTTTCCATCGAGGCTTTCTCTTTTCAATAAAAGAGTTTATTCCCTCATTTGCGTCATGGGTGTTCATTAGTTCTCCAGTGTAGAATTTCTCTAGCACTGGGAGATAATTAATAATTGTTTCGTTAAATACCACACGAGCGGCTCTCACTGCGTATCTCAGAGATGAAGCAGATTTACCCGTGATATATTTGCTAATCCAATCGGTGACTTCGCCTCGGTTTTGAATAATTTTATTCACCAGTCCAATATTCTCAGCATATTCAGATTTGACTGACTTGCCAGTTATCAAGAAATCTTCGGCACGGGCTGATCCCAATTTCATAGGCAAAATGAGTGAGGAAGGAGGAGCAAAAACGCCAAGCATAATTTCTGGTTGCCCAAATACCGCACTCTCATCGGCAAATATAAAATTACAAGCCATTGCCAGTTCGAACCCTCCGCCCAAGCATTGCCCCGAGACTATTGCCACGGAGGGTATTGCCATCTCAATTAGTGAATAAAACATTTTATGAAACGAGCCGAGCATAGATCCGCATTTTTCTTTTGTATGTTCTTCCACACTTGCACCAAATGAGAAATGTTTGCCTGCCCCCTCGAATGTGATGAGCTTTAAATCATTGTTTTTCTTGAAATTCTCAAAATGATTTAATAATTCATCCATCATTATTGCATCGAGAATATTGCCTTTGCCGTCGTCCAATAAGACATTGGCAACCGCACCTTGATGCGAATATGATACTTTTACTTTTTCCATACAATTACCTTTTTACCCTTTTGACATTGGTGATATTGCCTTGATTAGTTCGTCATTCCACTGGTGACCTTGGGCAAGCAGTTGTCTTAGTTTAATAAAATCAACTTCACGCTCACGACCAGAACCATCGTTGAAGGCACGGAACCCTGCTTTTGCTTCTGTCATCATGTTCAACGCCAACCAATCTCGGTTCGATTCCTTGTTCCTGTCCCAATGCTCGAGTTTGTGTTTGCGGATTGAGTTAATTGTTTTGCTGAGGCAATTTGGCATTGTCATCATTAGCTTTGCTGCCAGCTTTTCGACTGCTTCGTCTAGCAAAGAAAGATCCATCTCGCCACGCTTCATTAGTTCTTTTGCTGCATTTTTCTCTTCACCTGTTTTATTTGTTCCATAAATCAAATTACCACTCTCGTCCACCCATTTATTTGTATAAACCATTGGGTTTGGAATAAATTTCCCATCTACTTTTAAAACAGGGACAATCTCTGTGAGAATCCCATTTACCAAGGCTTCGTGTGCCGACCAAGGATCGCAAGCAGTACACGAAAGCATTGCTTTTTCAACACCCACAAAAAGCGGAAGAAAGTCAGTTGAACCACCGTCTGGAGCAGACCCATGTTTTGGACCAGCTTGACCAAAGCGGGCCATATCATGTGCAATAGAAAAATCACACGCCATACCAATTTCTTGCCCTCCGCCAATTCTCATTCCATTTGCGCGGCAGATTACCGGCTTGTCACTCATTAAAATAGCTGAGACCATGTCATTGAAGAGCCTCATGTATTGCTTGTATTCTTGTGGATTGCCAGCATAATATTCAGCATATTCTTTCACATTCCCGCCTGTGCAAAATGCCTTATTGCCTGCTGCTGTAAAAATTATTGCAACAACCGAGCGGTCATTGGAGGCTTGCCTCATCCCGAGAATTACTTTTTTAACCATATCTGTCGTATAAGAATTATATTGAGCAGGATTATTCATCGTAATCCAAGCATTATAAATCCCTTCCGCTGGGTTTCCAGACAAATCAAGGCATGGTCTTAATTCATAGATTACGTCATCAAACTCAACATTATCAACCAAATCATGTGATACTAACATTTCTACTTCCTATATTATTTATTAATGTATATTTGTTTTCTTATTTATTTAAAATCAGGGATTAGTACCGATCTTTTCAAATATTTATGATCCAAAGTATTTTGAAACACCTCGTTAATCCCAGACATTGGGAAAGTCTCAACAAAAGGAGCAATGTCCAGCTTGCCAGATCCGATGAGTTCCATAACCTCATCATAAAGCTCAGGCCGGCATCCCCAAGTGCCAATCACCTTTGAGTCAAATGCCATAAGATTGCTTAAACGAATCTCAGACTTTGCCATGGTAAATCCTACAATCGAAAGAGTAGAAGCGTGAGTCAAAAGTGCATATCCCAACTCTTGCCCAGCACTCGTTCCCGACATTTCTAAGATTCGCCACATATACCTTGAAACGCCTAATTCTTTGGCAATTTCACGAACTTTCTTCTTCACATCTTTTATGCTCATGTCCTTGATGTTCAAAGTCATATCAATGCCATTCTCTTTTGCAATGTCCAATTTGGTGTCGTCAATATCCAAAGAAAGAACCTTTGCACCCATTATTTTCCCAAGCAATGCACCGTAAATCCCAACTCCACCGGCTCCGATGCAAATACAAAAATCTCCCGCCTTCAGTTCAGACTTCTTCAGCACTTGATAGGGCGTAGTCACTGCGTCGGCAATTACTGCCAAATGCTCAAGCGGGAATCTCTTCAGTACCGCATCTGGTGCAATGCACAAGTATTTGTGTGGGACAAGAATGTGCGAAGCAAACCCGCCGTGGAAATCATTGCCTGGCATCAACTGGTGCTGACAGATATTGCCATATCCGCTCTTGCACAAATCACACTCTCCACACGGTAGAACAGCAGGAATGACTACTTTCTTGCCAATCAAATTCGCTGGCCCTTCAATTACCTCACCCGCAATTTCATGTCCCAATGTGAGTGGTTTTTCATGCTTTGTCGGCACACCATCCCACCAGAAACTAATATCGGTGTGGCAGACCCCACATACAGCAATTTTCACAAGTGCTTCATCATCTTTGATACTTTCTATTTCAGATTCTTTGAGTTCAAATGGTTTTTTCAGCTCAGTCATTTGCCATTGTTTTATTTTTGTCATTTGTTTTTATACCTGTTTAATAATTTATTTTTTCTTTGTTCTTTTATTTTCTTTTAAAGCGTTCAATATCTTTTCTGGGGTAATTGGTAATTCTTTAATTCTCACACCAACCGCATCTTCGATTGCATTTGCGATTGCTCCAATGATTGGAAGAGTAGCCCCCTCACCCACTTCTTTTGCACCATAAGGCCCTTCTGACTCGTAGGAATCAACGATTACTGAATGAATCCTAGGAACATCGGCCGCAGTTGCAATTAAATAATTATGCAAATCGGCATTGACTTGTTTGCCCTTGCTGTCAAAGACTTGGTCTTCAAAGAGTGTCTCGCTCATCGCCATGACGACCGCCCCATCGACTTGCCCCTCGACTGCCATTGGGTTGATTGCGGTGCCACAATCGTGTGCGTCCCAGAAATCATGCACGGTCACTTTCCCCGTCTCGGTATCAACTGACAATTCACAAACAGATGCCGAAAATGAGTAGGCAGGTGATGTCCCAACGGCGGCTCCTTTGTAAGTCCCGCCCAGCCCTTTGGGAGGAGAATAATGTCCCTTTCCAACAAGTGGGCCTTTGCTTGAGAAGAATTTAGTGGCAACTTCTGACCATTCTAAAAATTTCTCAGGATTGTCCTTTGCAAATATTTTATTATCTCTTGCGACGAGTATATTTTCATCAACACCAAGAATAATTGCAGCTTCGGAAAAAAGTTGCTTCTTCACATCTTCTCCAGCCCTCATCGAAGCATTCCCGCCCATGAGTGTCACACGGGACGAATATGCACCAAAGCCAATCGGAGTCAAATCGCTGTCGGCCGAGATGACCGATATTCTGTCAAATGAAATTCCTAGCCCTTCGGCGGCAGCTTGAGCCAAAACAGTGTCAGAACCCTGTCCAATATCTGCGTCTCCAATAAACAAAACTGCACGTGAGCCATCTTCTGCAATTTTGATTATTGCATTTGAATGAGGAAATTGTGAGCGGTAAATTGGGTATCCTGCACCAGATACAAATCCACCACATCCAATCCCAATCCCACGACCAAATGGTAGTTTGCCATGTTTTTCCTTCCAATTAGATTTATCCCTGGCAGATTCAATACAGGCAGTGAACTCGCAAGAATGAATATCAAGATCGTTACAAGTACGGTACTCGGGTGTCATTGCATTCTTCAAACGAATATCTACTGGATCCATTTTAATATCATGGGCAATCATCGAAAGCAATGACTCGAATGCAAATCGTGGATGAGGACAGCCATGCCCACGAAATGCTCCACTTGGCGGCAAATTAGTATTAACACGAAGCCCATCATATTTGTAATTTGCAAATTTATACAATGTTGCGTGCATCGACCCAGCGTAGTAAGCAGTCACAATTCCAAAACTAGAATATGCACCACCTTCCAACACATTTTCCTGTTTTACTGCCGTTATCTCACCATTATTCTTCACACCAATTTTCAACTTAATGTGCTGTTTATGGCGACCACGACCGTATTTGTACATTTCCTCTCGGCTAAATACCATTTTCACAGGACGGCCAGCCTGACGTGCCATAAATATTGAAAGCACTTCCAATATATTAGTGGCAGCTTTTGCACCAAATCCACCGCCGACATTTGTCATTATCACTCGAATATCGCCCATCGGAATGCCAAGAATTCGGGTGAGTTGATGATGGACATAATGGACAACTTGAGTGGAAGTATGAAGTGTCACCCGCCCGTGAGAGTCCCATTCGGCAATCGCACAATGCGGCTCAATCGGCGACTGATAAGTCCTGTTGCCAACAAATTTCTCCTCTCGCACATAGTCAGCATCGGCAAAGCCTTTTTCAATATCACCAAAATGATGATCGACCCGAGTGTTTATATTATTTTCATATTTATGATCAAACAACCTAGGTGCGCCGTCCTTCATCGCCTCGAATGGGTCAAAGACAGAGGGAAGAATTTCATACTCAACTTCAATCAGCTCAATTGCCTTGTAAGCAGTTTCTTCATCTTCGGCTGCAACAGAGGCTATCACATCGCCCACAAACCTGACCTTATCTTTTGCAAGAATTGTCTCGTCGTAACGTGGCGGTGAAGTGCCATAAGTCACATCTGGCACATCTTCGCCTGTGAGAACCACCCTCACACCGGCCAATGCCTTAGCTTTTTCTGTATTGATTGAAATGATTTTTGCGTGAGCGTGAGGGCTTAGCAATGTTTTCCCAACGAGCATATTGGGCAAGTTTATATCTTCTGTGTAAATGGCACGACCTGTGGCTTTGTCGGGTGCGTCGGGCTTGGCAAGTCTTTTGCCCACAACGGACAAATTCATAGCCGATCTCTGCACAGAATATTCGATTTCTTTTGGAGTTTTCCCGTCCAAGTACTGGGCAGCTGTTTCGACTGCTTCAAATATTTTCAGATACCCGGTGCAACGACATAGATTTCCACTGAGTGCACTTTTAATCTCATCAAGACTTGGGTGTGGATATTTCTTCAAAAACGGCACAGTCCGCATTATCACACCAGGCGTACAGAAGCCACACTGGATTGCACCCTTTTCCACAAATGCTCTTTGGATTGGATGAAGCTCACCCCCTTTTGCCAAATTCTCAATCGTCTCAATTTTCTTGCCTTCATTCTCGACTGCTAGACTCAGGCAAGAGTTCACAGCCTTTCCGTCCACCAAAACAGTACACGCTCCGCAATCGCCTTGATCACATCCTTTTTTGGCACCTGTGAGTCTCAAATCATCACGCAATAAATCAAGAAGAGTCCTATTGCTCTTGACGGCTAGTTCTTTCTCTGTCCCATTTACATTTATATTAAGTATTCTTTTCATGCTTTTTCTCCTATATTAGAAAGTGCTTTCAGTACCGCACGCCCAGAAATTACACGAACTATATCCTTGCGGTAATTACTGCTTCCTCGAATATCGTCGATTGGAAATATTTCTTTTGCAACTGTTTCGCCCAATAATTTTATAAATTCAGAGCCTTCTTTCACTTGGGAAATATTTGTACCATTTAGCATTTCAATGGATTTTAGGCAGACGATTGGTGTGGCAGCACAGGCACCAACGACAATACAACCCTCAACTACTTCCTCGTCCTCAACCCTAAGAGAAACAGCAACTGATGCCACAGAAACGGCGGCAGAGTTTCTCAATCCAAATTTCTCGTAATGGGCTGCAAAGCTTCCTTTTTTGAATGAAGGTTTCCGAATAATAATGCTTGTAAGAATTTCACCCTTCATCAAATCATTATAATGATGACCTTTGAAAAAATCTGTAATGAGAATTGTCCTCGACCACGAAGAGGATTTTATCTCGACGCTTGCCCCAAAGGCAAAGAGTATCGGTGCCGTGTCAGCACACGAGGCACAAGTACAAAGATTTCCGCCAATGGTGGCAGTGTTTCTAATCTGATGAGAACCTATCATACTACAAGCAAGAGCCAATGCGGGAAAATATTGATTGACCAAGTCTGATTCAATAATTTCTGAGTGAGTTACAGCAGCACCAATTATAATATTACCCTCATCTTCTCGGATTTGCTTCATTTCTTCAATATTGCTGAGCTAAACAATGTCCTCGAACTCCCTATGCCCCTGCTTTATTTCAACAAGAAGGTCTGTCCCTCCGGCCATTGGTGCAATGCTATAATTTGCATCCAGCAAGGCAAAAGCCTCGCTCAATGTGTTTGGCTGGTGATAATTAAAATTTGGTAAATACATATTTATTATCCTTTAATTTCTTTTTTATTCTTGAACTCATTCCTGAGCCTCGCGCGTGAGTGGATTAGTTCCGATGCAATGCTGAGGGCAATCTCCCCAGCAGATTCAGCTCCAATATCTTTACCAATCGGCATATCAACCCGTGCAATATTTTCTTTTGTAATCCCCTCGCCTAATAATCTCATAGTCATTAGTTTTATCTTATTCATACTCCCCATCATGCCCAAGTAGTGCCAATCTCGAGGCAGACAAGCAGACAGAATGCGATAATCTGCCGAATGCTCGTAAGTTATAATTGCAATGAAAACATCTGGTGTAAATTCCATCTTGTCTAAATATTCACTAAAATCTGAGACAACTGTCCTCACAGAATTAAATACTTCATACTCAAATATTTCCGCTCTATCGTCGATGACTGTCGTGTCGAATTCCAAGCCCTGCAAGACACTAATCAAAGCCCTGCAAACATGACCACCACCAAAAATATATAGTTTTTTCTTTCTGTTCATTGCTTCAATAAATATTTCAACCACACCGCCACAGCAGGTTCCAGACTCTTTGTTGAGTACAACTTTCAATAATTTGCTTGAGCCTGTTTTAATTTGTGTCAAAGATGACTCGGTAGCCAATCTCTCAACATAACCTCCGCCCACAGTCCCATAAATTTTCCCATTCTCCAACACAATCATCTTCGCACCCACACCCAAAGGCACAGATCCCCGTGCCGAAACTATTGTGCAAAGAGCAAGCTCGTCTCCATTCTCCTGCAATTCCTCTACTTTTTTAAACATATCAAGCATAATAAAACTTTCTTTCAAATATTTCCTGGTAATCTTCTCTTCTATTAATATTTACAAGAATGTTTTCGTCATTAGTTTCTAAGTCAAACCTTTTATAATCTTTTAATAATTCTTTGAGATTTCCTTTTTCTTTGTGCAAACTAAGTTCGTTTATTATTTTCTTGCCAATCAAAATGGGATGACCACCAGAGCCATCAAATGTCGGGACAACAAAATCTCCGCCGTCTCTTTTGCAATAAATTCCACCGAGCAAACTCTGGCTCACAAAAGGATTATCTGAATTCTGAATAAAACAATAATTGAGATTTCCCAAAAGTTCTATGCCCAACTTCAAGGAATAAAACCTCTCCAACTCAGGCAAATCATTGTTGATGAAACAAACATTCTCCTGGCCTGAGTACTTGCCAATAATATTATCCCAAGCCACGTGACCAGCTCTTTTTACGACAACAATCCTCTCACATTCGAAATCTAAATACTCATCAATTATTTTCTCAATAAACAATTTCTTTTCACTAAATCTTAGAAAGTATTTTACTTTGCCCATCCGGGATGAATCACCGGCTGCAAGGATTACGACACCGCACGATATTTGATTTCCTACTATCATGTCCTAAATGGCCTGCCAAGATTTTTGTCGGTAATTGCACGAATCATGTTCGTAAAAGTCAGATTGAGTGGCGTTCTAATATAATGTTTTCTGCCAAAATCAACTAACTTCCCATTCATATATTCAATTTCAGTTTCCTTTTCATTTAGCAAATCGACTGCCAAAGATGGGAAATGATTTCCAGCCTTCCCCAAATACCTAAGGCATAGCTTCACAAAATTCTTCTCGAAATGAATGTCCTCTGCCTTTGCCACTTCAACAGCTTCTAGGATTAACCTCTCAATAATCTCATAAGAATGAGGAATAGACATCACTTCCTTCATTGTTAGTTTTGAGATTGCACAAAGTGGACTAAGCGAGGCGTTCAAAATAGTCTTGTGCCACACCTGGTTTGTCAGTTGAAAAGAATCCACGCTGTGAGTCTCCATATTCTGAGAAGTAAGAATCTCGCCCATCCAATCGGAAACATCTTTGCGCGTGTCATCGACCGAGGCAATAAAATTTGGTGGAATAAAAAATGTCACATTCACAACATTTGGTGCGTTGATGTTTCCAGCAAAATTAATTACCATTCTGAAAATATTACCTTTATCAAAATGGCTCGAGTATTTTGCTGCTACACCAATTCCATTCTGTGCAGAGAGAATCATAAGATCAGTGTTCTTATTAAACACCTCGATTTTACTCAAAATATCATCGACTTGATATGCCTTGACA
>JAJRPT010000141.1 GCA_024280675.1 Bacteroidota bacterium | reverse complement strand
TTTTATTGTAATTGTGTCTCCATCACTAAGGAATGTTCTTTTCTCGCCAGATGGTAACTCGACTGGCATCTCGCCCTTCCAAGCGATTTCTAGCATTGAGCCAAAAGAATCTCTTGTGGAACCAGATATTGTACCAGAAGCCAAAAGATCGCCGGCAATCATTGGACAACCAGTCAGCGAATGATGTGCTAGTTGTTGGGCAATATTCCAATAAAGATATTTGTGATTAGTTTGGCTAAGAGCAAAAGGCTTGCTCATTTTTTCTGTTTGAATGAGAAGTTCAAGATTTATATCGTAGGACATTTTGCCACCAGTTTGAAGATAGGAAAGTGGCGTTGGCTCTTGTTTTGGACCCTCAACCTTAAAATATTCTAGGGCTTCCATAGTTACAATCCAAGGCGAAATAGCTGTACCCATATTTTTAGATCCAAAAGGACCAAGAGGTTGATATTCCCATTTCTGAATATCTCTTGCACTCCAATCATTGACCAGCACCATGCCAAAAATATGTTTTTCTGCATCTTTTACTTCAATTCTGTCGCCCAATCTATTGCTCTTCCCCCCCACAAAAAACCCCATCTCTAGTTCAAAGTCCATTCTGGAAGATGCCTCGAACACTGGGCTGGAATTGTCATTGTTAATCTGCCCAAATGGTCTTTTAATATCAGTTCCAGAAATGAAAATAGAGCTGGATCTTCCGTGATAGGCAATTGGGATATGCAACCAGTTTGGCATCAAGGCATTTTCTTTTCCTCTGAACATAATACCAACATTGGTGGCATGTTCTTTCGATGAGTAAAAATCTGTATAATCGCCAATTTGAGCAGGCAAGTGCATTTTTACCTCAGACATAGGGATTATAGATCTTTTCCTCAGCTCTTCATTATTTTTAAGTTCATCTGAACTGCTGAGTAGTTCGGTAATTCTTTTTCTAACTTGCTTCCAAATTGAAATGTCCTCGCTCATAAACAAATTTAGGGTCCAGCTCGAGAAAGTATTTTCTTGAGAAAAACTAATATCTTTGAATAATCCTCCCTTCTCAAGAGCAGAGAGGTCTAAAACAGAATTGCTAATTGCCACGCCAACTCTTTTTGGATTTTTATCTGAAAATATTCCGTAAGGAAGATTGTAGATAGAAAAATCTGTATTTTTATCAAAATCAAACCAAGATGAGATTTGCATATTATTCTTTCTTTATTTTTTTAATTTTCTTTTTATAAAATATCAAAATTTATTTTTTCAAGTTAGCCAATAACATTAATTTATAGAAAAAATATATTAAATAATTTGCTCTAAACCATTATAGAGTAATAAAATACATTATTAACTTAATAATATATTTTATATTTTTTTATTTAGATTGTGAAATTAAGTGGTGGCTTGTTGTTAAAAACAAGGTCTGCTCTTGGATAAAAAAAGAAATAAAATATAGGATAATAATATGAGCAAAGGATTTAATCCCTTAAAAATGAAGGGAATAGAGTTCACAGAGTTTGCATCACTAAATAGTGATTTCATGCACAAGACATTTATTGAGTTTGGTTTTTCAAAGCTGAAAAAGAAAAATGATAAAGATATTATTTATTATAAACAAAATAGAATCAACTTCTTATTGAATAATGAATTAGATGGATTTGCCAGTGATTTTGCAAAGAAACATGGGCCAAGCATCTGTTCAATGGGCTGGAAGGTCGAAGATTCAAAGTTTGCCCATGATGAAGCCGTCCGAAGAGGTGCAAAATCTGCCAATGATTCATCTAAAGATTTGCCCTATCCAGCAATTTATGGGATTGGTGATTCTTTGATTTATTTTATTGACAGGTTTGGCAAAGGTGGAAATATTTATGATGAGGATTTTGTTGATTTAGAGGATCAACAGACGCAAGAAGATAAAGGCTTTATCGAAATTGACCACCTTACAAATAATGTTCATAAGGGGACAATGGAAAAGTGGGCTAATTTCTACAAAGAAGTTTTTGGATTCACCGAAGTTAGATATTTTGACATTCAGGGTGCCAAAACTGCACTTATTTCCTTTGCACTTCGTTCGCCCGATGGGTCGTTCTGCATTCCGATAAACCAAGGAAAAGACGACAAAAATAATCAAATTGATGAATACCTCGACCTCTACAAAGGACCAGGGGTTCAACATCTTGCCTTTTCTACAAACAATATTCTTGATTCACTCGACAAGCTAGACAAAAATACTATTGACACCCTGGACATCCATGATGATTATTACGAAACTGTCTACGATAGGCTTCCTGAGATTAAAGAAGATAAGCAGCGGATAAAAGATCATCAAGTCCTCGTCGATGGAAATAAAGAAGATGGATCTTATCTTTTGCAAATATTCACGAAAAATCTTTTTGGTCCCATCTTTATTGAAATAATTCAAAGGGAAAATGACCAAGGTTTTGGCGAAGGTAATTTTCAAGCTCTTTTTGACTCTATTGAAAGAGATCAAGAAAAAAGAGGCGTAATTAAATAAACTAGGAGAAATAAAAATGCCGTTTTATGTTAAACAAGGGAAAATCCCAAAGAAAAGACATACCACATTTTACAAAGAAAATGGAAAAGATTTGTTCAGAGAAGAACTATTCTCCACTCATGGCTTTTCCAATATTTATTCCAATAAATACCACCATAATATACCATCTACATTTTTAGATGTAAAAGCTACAAGCATAAATCACGGTGAAGTATGGGAAAATGATACGCTGGAAAATACTAAAATAGATACCAGAAAAACTGATACAAGTGGCGATTTTATTAGGTCGAGGGTAAAGCTATTCTTCAATGATGATGTAGCCCTTTATACTGCCAAAATTACAAAAGACACAAACGATTTCTACAAAAACTCTTATGCCGATGAGGTTTTATTTATACACCATGGCGAAGGTGTCCTTTTGTCAGAATATGGAAATATTGAATTTTCCGCTTGGGATTATCTAATTATCCCAAAAGGTAGCTGCTACCAACTTAAATTTAAATCCTATGACGATGTCAGGGTTTTTGTAACCGAATCCCCTAGTATGGTTGAGATTCCCAATCACTACAGGAACTCTTCTGGTCAGATGCTCGAGACTTCTCCCTATTGCGAAAGAGATATAAGAGTGCCAGAACTTGCCGGTGCGGTGGTTGAAAAAGGTGAGTTCAATTTGATTAATAAATTTGGTGAGCAGTATCAAGAAATAAAATTGCAATGGCATCCCTTTGATCTTGTAGGTTGGGATGGATGTCTTTATCCTTGGGCATTTAATATTAAGGAATTTGCACCCATAGTTGGTCAAATTCACCTTCCTCCTCCAATTCATTTGCTGCTTGTTGCAAATAATTTTGTGATATGCAATTTTGTCCCAAGATTATATGACTTTCATCCAGATGCGATCCCTGCTCCATATTTTCATTCCAATATTGATGCCGACGAGATTCTGTATTATGTTGAAGGGAATTTTATGAGCAGAAAAGGAATTGATGAAGGCTATGTCACACTCCACCCAAAAGGCATACCGCACGGGCCTCAACCTGGGA
>JAJRPT010000007.1 GCA_024280675.1 Bacteroidota bacterium | reverse complement strand
GATTCCATGAAAAGTCCTCATATTTCTTCCGGTGGCGATACTACAAACTATGTTTATTTTAATGCAACATCTAATGTCATTGATACTCTCAAAGGGCAAGTATTAGATACAGAATGTATCTACCTACCAGGAGTTGAAGGTGCAAATACACAAGTAGATCCTAACTGTTATTTTAAATTTGGATATAGTGATTATTCCTATCCCCAGTATCGTAGTACTCGGAGCACTCCACTTTTTCATAAGAAAGTTGATCCTGAATTAGCAAATGACAAACATAGATTTAGAGTAAAAATAGATCAGGAAATGATTGTATTTCTTGCTTTCCATGATAGAAAAATGGATGCTCAGAACGATTATTTTAGATTAACTGTTGATTATTTTAGTTCAAACAATGCTCTTCCTATTGTAAATGGTCAAGTTTCAGATATCAACCATATTTGGTCAGATAATGATTTCCTTGATTATGATGATTGGAAAGTCATATTTGATGCTAGAAAATCTGAAATATTAGGAGAGTGAAAATGAAAATATTAATATTATTAGCACTTATTTATACAAGTGCTTTAGGGCAGAATCCGTCTTGCTCTGATTGTGCAGACTATGAGTTTCCATATCAATTTTGTGACCCAAATCAAACGGGCAATCCATACGAGACAACGGTTGAATGTACAAATGATCCTTATCAATATCTAGCTGATAACCCAGGATTAAATATAGTCAAAGCAAATGGTCCTATTTGTTTTGAATATGATTCTAAAAGTTTTCCTTGGTTTGAGGACGAACCTTCACCTGAAGAAGGGGATGTGCGGAGGATGTATAATCTCATTAAATCTTATGAACATTAAGCCTCCACTTTTGGAGGCTTTATTTATTTTTGCACTTGCATAAAGTCCTCTATATATCATATTATTTTCCACCAATGGGTCTGAGCGGAGTTCAACGGACCCAGAAGTTTGCTAAATACTTGCCCGATTATGACTGGAAACCTCTTGTTCTGACAACTGACAGTAGAGATTTTTATGGATATGACGAAAGCTTGCTCTCAGAATTTAAGGATGTTGAAATTGAAATATTCCGCACAAAAGACCATAATCCAAGCAAGAAAGAAAAGAAAATAAAAATCCCATCTTGGACAAAACAAAAAATAGGAAGATATATTTTTGGATGGATTTTCTTTCCGGATAGATTTGTTAAATGGAAAAAAAAAGCTGAGATTCTTGCTGGCAAAATAATTAAAGAAGAAGCTCCAGATGTGATTTTGGCAACCGCACCGCCATTTACCGACTTTCTACTAGGGCAGGAACTTGCAACAAAATACAACATCCCCTTTGTTGTAGATTATCGTGACTCTTGGACCAGCAATGAATTTCATTATTTTCCAACTCCTTTCCACAAGAAAAAGGTTCAGAAAGCAGAAGGAAAAATACTTTCTCAAGCCAAAAAAGTAATTGTCATTTCCCGGTATGCAAAAGAATTGCTGCTGAGACAGTATAAATTTCTATCATATGGGGATATTCTAATAATTCCACACGGCTATGATTTGGAGGATTTCTCAGCACATTCAGATGCTAAGCCAGATACCAATATGATGACAATCACTCACTCTGGGATGTTCCAAGACAATCGTAACCCAAAATATTTCATGGCCGCCATGGGAGAATTCCTAAAGGAAAACCCAGATGCCAAAGGGAAAATCAGATTGCGGCTCGTTGGGGCAATGAGAAAATCTCACCTGAAATTAATTAAGAAATATAAGCTAGAGGACTCAGTCAATCCGGTGGGAAATGTCTCGCACTCCCAAGCAGTAAAATATCTTTTAGAATCAGATGTGCTTTGGCTAATGCTTGCCGACAGAGTCCGTACCCCTGGCAAACTATACGAATATTTTGGAGCAAGAAAAACACTGCTCGTCACCGCACCTGACGGGAATATGAAAGATTTAGCAAAAAAAACAGGTGCAGCTTTTACCACCAATCACGATGATCTCAGAGCAATAAAAGAAAATATAGCCTCACTTTTTAAACTCTGGAAACAAGGTGCTTTGCCCAAGGTAAATGAAGAATTTGCCCTCTCTTATGAAAGAAAAAAATTATGCAAAGAGCTGGCCATAACCCTTTCGAATGCAATTCATATTTCCCAACAATCGATTTCTTGACTTCTGTTTACTGGCTCAAATACTTGCTCAATGTTTCCTCCAGATTGTCGCCTCTGAGTTCACTTCCAAAAGCGATGATTATCCCATCGGGATCCAAGAGAATTGGCTTTGGAATTCCACGAACTTCGTATTCTATTGAAATATTGGCATCAAAGCCGCCTTCGATAAAAATATGATCCCAAGGCATTGGGTGTTTTCCCTTGGCACGGTACTGGGTGACATCATCGGCATTTCGGTCGAATGAAAGGCTGAGCATGGCAAAGTTCTTGCCAGAATATTTCTTATGTGCCTTGTGCAGATGCGGCATTTCGCCAATACAAGGCCCACACCAAACCGCCCAGAAATCAATAAAAAGATACTTTCCTTTATAGCTTGCAAGACTTATAGTCTCCTTGGGATTGTCGAGTGAAGCCAGTTTGAAATCAGGTGCTTGCTTTCGGTAAGCAATATTCTTGTCCTTTTTGAGTTCAAAGCCCAAACTTTTCAAGTGCTTAGAATTAGGATATTTTTCTTTCATTTCTGCAAATAATTCTCTTGCCTTCGATGTGTCTTTTCCAATAGAGAATGTGTAATAAACCCTGTAATAATGGTATCTTTCAGCCGCAACTTTGTTGTGAATCTCTAGTGAATCAATGAAAGGATTATCATAAATATCCATATCATTAAATATTGCAATGGTAGCCGCAGACCAAGACAATTTATTCATTTCCCATAGTTCGGAGTTGGGTGAGAGTTTTCTCAGAAGGTAGGCTGAAATATCTTTACTTAGAAATTCTGGCTTTTTGAAAGAATAACCATTTGATGCAATATTAAAATATCTGTAGGCAAGATAGAATTTATTGGATTCGCTCTTTTCATTTTTCCAAAGCTCTTCAATCGCTTTGGCAGTTTCCCCTTGCAGAGATTTAGCCTCATCCATGTCGCCTTTGCCAGATCTTGTGGCATTCATCTTTCGTGCGTAAATATTATTGATGGTATCACACTTTGTTTTTAACTCTTTGTTGGATGCGGTGGCAGGGTCGAGGTTTGTGATGTGAGCTTCTTCGTATTTCCTTTGGAATTTACTAGGGTCAAATGATATTTCAATCTCGCCTTTGCGTCCAATGATTACGCTTGCCCAGTCTCCGCCTCCGTCATACTCCATAAAATCATGGTCGGTGCCATTTGTTGTCCTGCCGACCTTTGTCTCAATATGTCCTGAGAGTTCATATTTCAGCGTATCAGAATCATTTGTAAACTTGGCTCTGTAAATTCCGTCACCGCCTAAATTTAAAATTTCTTCTCTAGGGTTTTCACCCATCAAAACAATTTTAATTGTATCATTTCCAGAAATATATTTATAAGGAGCAAGATGGGCATCTATTGAATGTTTAGTCCCCAGCTCCAATGCCACAATTTCAACAAAATATGGAGTGTGGAACGGGCTTGCAAATTCAATGAAAAATATACCTCTGTTCTCTAATTTAATTTCATAGGAGCCGTCTTTGGCTAGTGTTCCAAGTGCTACGGTATCTCTTCCCATTGCAGAGGAACGGACAATAATCGTTGCTTGGGACACATTCCTTCCCTCTGAATCAAATACTTTACCAGAGATTTCACTAGATGTAATCTCTGTATTTTTATCGGTTCCACAAGAGAACGAGCCAAGAGATATGGCAAACAAGATGAATAGATTTTTCATGCAAACATTCTTTTTATTTATGAATGGGAAACAATTATCCGATAATATAATGCAAACTTATCCCAAAAGCAAGTCCATGCCAAATCTTGTCCACTGGATTGTGGTCTGTGAAACTGTCGCCCATAGGCAAGGTTTATAGTTTAGTGTTTTTTTGCTTGCTCATAACTGGCGTGGTGTTTGTTGCAGATTTTACTTTACGACTTATTGTAACTTCGTGTAATATAAACAACTTGCCCCAGTTATATTTACCTGTTTGCGAATTATTAGGATTAAATTCCCTCAGCAAGCTTGGCGTAAACATAGGAGTTGATTGCAAATTGTTCTTTCTGACTCATCTCAGCGATTGTATTCAAGCACGAGTTGAGCAAACGCTCGGTTTGAATCTTGGTCAGTTTGCTTGGGTCGAATGATCCGCCGATTGAAAGAATATTAAATGCTGAGTTTGTTGATTCGTTTCGGTAGAATATTGAGAGCAATTCGCCCACTGGAATCTCATAATCATTTGTCAAAATATCCATTTGGCGT
>JAJRPT010000140.1 GCA_024280675.1 Bacteroidota bacterium | reverse complement strand
GTCCCCTAGTTTTTGGTGCAAAAGTAAAATGCACACTTCTTTACGCCGACCCCAAAAAATATGATGGGGGAGATGACGAAGATTCTCAATATTTAAAAACATCAAAGGAAATTGCTGTGGAAATGTTTTATTTGTTCTCACAATTAAAAGAAAATGTGAAAACTATAAACCCCTATTGAAAATACTCATTACCAAATCACTTTGTGTGTTATAAGCAAAGTTTCTGCATGCTTTTTCGCAATTTATTATATATTTTTTCATATTATCCTCCTCAAGCATTGTCTTGATTTTCTCTGCAATCTCTTGTTCATCAAGAGGCAGGCTGACCAATAAACCTATGTTGGAGCCATCCACGGTGGGGCGTATTTGAGGCAGATTCGAAGCAATCTGAGGAATTCTTGCCATCGCATATTCGAACATTTTATTTGGGTATGCAAGCTCATAGGATTTGGAAACAGGCTCGAAAAGAGTTAATCCAATATCGGCCGAAGATGTAATGTCGTGAAGATGAGAATAAGGAACTTGCCCTGTGAAATGAATTTTATGTTCAAGGTTGTTATCATTTACATATTTGTTAATCTCTGCAAAATAAGGTCCAGAGCCAACAATGACAAGATTCACATCCTCGAGGCTAGCCACCGCACCAATTGAGGGCTTGATTCCACGGCCTTCTAATATCTCGCCTTGGTATATTAGTATTTTCGTTTTCTTTTCAATGTTTAGCTTTTCTCTTAGCATATTTGATTTTGATGGTCCACGGTAAGGAGGTAAATTCCGGATGACATAGTATGCCTTGTCATGGTCAAAATACTTTTTTAGATATTGGCTATCGAGATTGCCTGATGTGACGACTGCGTCCACGTCTTTAATCATCACTTTTTCTAGCTTATTTATCACAGCTTGCTTCATCCAGTTGCCTGAGTTTGAACCCAGTTCGGAATAAATCTCACGTGAGTCATAAATGAGCCTCAGCCCATGAAACTCGTCGTGAAGTGCGTCTTTGTAATAATCTCTGGCAACGGCCAATGCCCAGAGGTCGCATGCGTAATAGAAGTCTGCATAGGTGTGTGTGTAGTATTTTCTGGCAAGCAGTTTAAATTTTGCCCATTTTGTAACCATCCTCATTTTTGGTGAGTGTTCAATCGGGAAGAATGTGATGCCATAGCTTTTGTAAGTTCTTTTGTCATTTTCATCACCAAAGGCAACAAGGCAGACTCTTTTGCGTTTTTTAGCCGTTAGCCGTGCAATATTGAGCGTCCGTCCATCTTTTAATGGAAAAGAAAAGCTCACAAAACATATATCAAATTTTGTATTCATAAGGGGGAAATAATTGTTTTATTTGTTAGATTTAAGTGTTAAATGGATTTAGTATTTAACAGGCTAGGCAAAATAAGTAAAAAAAATATTATATTGCGAAGTTGAGTGCAATATTAAAATAAATATCAAATAATTAGTAGAAAAATTATGGAATTCGGAATTAAAAATATAATATTTATTCTTATTTTTAGTGGAGCTGGAGCTTTATTCACAATAAATTTTATGAAAGTTCTTTCTTATCTAAAATTTGCAAAAAGTGATAATAGGTTTGATAGAATAGGTGAGAGATTAACAAATACTTTGATTGTTGCCATATTTCAAAAGAAAGTATTGCGTGATAAAAAAGCTGGATTTATTCATGCGGGAATTTTCTGGGGATTTCTGATATTGTTATTTTCAGTGATTAACTCTATATTCACTGGCTTTGGAGCCAATCATATCCTTGATTTTTTGGGCCCGGTATTTTCTCTTATTACAATATTAACTGATGTCTTTAGTGTCTTGATAATCCTTGCAGTTACGTCTGCACTTCTGAGACGATATGTGTTCAAAGTTAAACGTCTTCACCGCAAAAATCACTCTCAAGCCGAAGCTGGAATAATTCTATTGATGATATTTTTCATTGTCACATCATTGCTTTTTGAGAACGCATCTTTGATGATTATGGGAGGGGAAACCAGCTGGGCAGTCCGTCCACTTGCCTTGCCGATAAGCATTTTGATAACTCCAAGTTTTGCACCAATGCTTTTTGAGATTTGCTGGTGGGTGCATATTGTCTTGATTTTAGTTTTTATGAACTTGCTACCATTTTCCAAACATCTCCACGTGCTGACATCTGTCCCAAATGTATTTTTCTCGAATCTCGAACCTACTAACACTTTAAAAATTATTGACTTCGAAGATGAATCGTTGGAACAATACGGGGCCTCTGATATTGAGCATTTCTCATGGAAGACAATATTTGATTCCTATACTTGTACCGAATGTGGTCGCTGTTCTTCGGTTTGTCCTGCCAATACTACTGGCAAAATTCTTGATCCACGTGAGATTATGGTGCAAATCCGCAGAAGAACTATGGACAAAGCTCCAATTTTACTTAAACTAGATAAACTTGGCAAAAACTCAGAAGAATACGAAGAAAGTGATTTGACAGAAGCTGAAAATGAAATCATGGGCAAGACATTAATAGGTGATTATGTTAATCCTGAGGCACTGTGGCAATGCACCTCTTGTTCGGCCTGCATGGAAGAATGTCCCGTCAATATTGAACACGTACCAGCCATTATCGATATGAGGCGAAATCTTGTTATGATGGAAGCGGAGTTCCCAGACGAGTTGCAAACTCCATTCAATAATATCGAAAACAATGCCGCACCTTGGGCATTTGGACAAGACCAAAGAGCCGATTGGGCAGAAGGCACGGGGGTGGAAACTGCAGCCGATAAACAAGAGTTTGATGTATTGTTTTGGGTTGGCTGCTCTGGTTCGTTTGATGACAGAGCAAAGGAAGTGAGTTTGGCATTTGCTCGTCTGATGCAAATAGCTGATGTAAATTTTGCCATTTTAGGCACAGAAGAAGCCTGCTCAGGCGACCCCGCACGGCGGGGTGGAAATGAGTACTTGGCTGATTCTTATGTGAGAATGAACATTGAGACGATGTCGCAATATAATTTCAAGACGATTGTGACAACTTGTCCACATTGTTTCAACACACTCAAAAATGAGTATCCGCAGTTTGATGAAAATTACAAATATGAAGTGATTCACCACGCAAAATATTTAAAGCAACTCACTGACAGTGATAGACTTAAACTCGACAGTTCAAAGTCTGAAGAAGGTGATATTGTATTCCATGATTCGTGTTACACGGGCCGTTTGAATGGAATTTATGACGAGCCACGTGATTTAATGAAAATTGCAACTGGCAAAGGAGTGATTGAACCTAGTCGCACTGGTGATAAGGGAATGTGTTGTGGGGCGGGTGGCGGACAAATGTTCATGGAGGAGACAAAGGGCAAGCGAGTGAACATTGAACGGACTGAAGAGTTGCTTTCTACTGGAGCAAAAACTGTGGCACTTGGCTGTCCATTCTGCATGACGATGATTACCGATGGCATCAAGGAAAAAGAAGTTGATGTGAAAGTAAAAGATATTGCCGAAGTGATGTTGGGGAATATCAAGGAATAAATTATGACACAAAATATATATGATGGTTTTGATTTTAGTATATTAAATGATTCCAATTTTGAGGAAAGTAGTGTGAGGGAAGAATTGATTACTCCTTTGCTTAAATCTTTGAGTTATAAATCATTTGGTAGAAATAAAATAATTAGAGAGAAAACTCTAAAGCATCCTTTTGTTCAAAGTGGATCTAAAAAACAACAGCTTACCAATTACCCAGATTATCTTTTTGAGGTAGATGGTAAATATTCTTGGGTGCTTGATGCAAAAGAACCTGGCGAGGAAATAAAAACAGGAAAAAATGTAGAGCAAGCATATTTTTATGCGATTCATCCAGAAGTTAGGGTGAATTATTATGGCTTGTGTAATGGTCGAGAATTTATTCTTTTTCATATCAGTGATGCAAAGCCAAAGCTCTATTTCCGGCTTGATGAGATTGAAAATTACTGGCATGACATTCTGCAGTTTCTTTCTCCAGATTCGTTCGTTCAAGAGGAAATCCTCAAATCTAGTGCAGTTGATAAATTAGAACAGAAAGATTTTGATTATATAAATTGCCAGTTACTGCCAACCTTAGAAGTTAGAAAGCGTGCTGCAAAACGACATTTTGGAGTTCATGGATATTTTACAAAACAATCTTGGAATGTTGTTCAAGAATAT